>JAFGMB010000015.1 GCA_016927765.1 Synergistales bacterium | reverse complement strand
TTGTAACATTTATTACAAGCCATTGAAATAACTTCACTTTAAGGACAGGAAGAAAGAGGGTGTCACTGTGAGGTCCGAAATAGGGGTATCTCAGTCTTTCACCCCAAGAGAAATTATCCGGGTAAATGCCCTTTCAGCACTGATCGGAAGATATTGAATATCCTTTTCGGGGAAAAACAGCACTATCCCGGAAGTGGGGTTCGGAGAGGTGGGCATGAAAACGGTCACCTGGATTTCTCCATCCAAAACCTGGCGGTTTGTAACAAATCCAAGGATATAACCATTCCCTAAGGGTATTCTCGCAACTCCAAGATATTTGTCCTCAACTCCCCCGGTTCCGCTGAAAGAGGCGATCAGGTCCTTAAGTATCTTGTACCAGGTGCCTACGTAAGGGATCGAAACAATGAGATTTTCAAGATAAGTCAGGATCCACTGTTCCCTGTTCCTGAATTTATATCCTGCATAGGTAATAACAACAATGACCAACACAAAGACCAGGATGGTAAGCTCCAGAGATTTGGTCACACCCAGGAGATTGATCCCTAAGATAATTGAAGTATCTACAAGAAATCTCACTATAAGTACAAGGAGGATCAAGGGAAGAAAAACAATGATCCCTGTAAAAAAGTTCTTGCCCAGATTTTTCCAGAAAGACACTCTTTCCTTTTTTAATTCCATATCTTCGGTCATATCACGTTTTTGCATATTTTCCCCCGTTTTGTATGGTTTTTTCACTTATGAATAATTATACAAGTGTTAGTTCAATCGAGTGTAGATTCTTATGCACTATCATCAGGCAATGAGAACTTATCATGTGAAATAAGGCTTATTCGCCATGAAAAAGCCACAGGGTTTACCGGGTTATATCAATATTAAGTTATAATTCAGTTATGGAAAGGGCTGATCGTATGCCTTCCCGGGAGGTTCAGAAATATTGAAAGCGAGTGATAAAGGACATGATAACCAGATCCCTGATTGAGCGGATCTTTTCAGCAGCAAACATTGAGCGCTGGAACGACCACCCAAGACCAATCCAGTTCACCGAACTTGCAAAACAATCACATAAATTCATTATTGCCTATGTAATCGCCAAGTACGAGGAAGAATACAATTCATCAGAGATAGACTGGTTGTATCTCATCGAGGGGGGTATATTTGAATTCCTTCACAGAGTAGTGGTGACTGACATCAAGCCTCCCGTATTTCACAAACTTATGGATAGTAAGGAACAGAGAGATAAACTGAATAACTGGGTACTGGAAAAACATCTCCAGGGGGATTTCAGCTTCCTGAACGAAGATCTGCATTCCCGATTCCTGGAATATTTTTCAAATGGTACAGATCGTATAGAGAAAAAGATTTTGAAAGCTTCCCATTATCTTGCTACTACCTGGGAATTCGATTTTATCTATGACTGGAGCAGAAAACTGTATGGAATTGAAAAGACCAGGGAGGAGATAGAAAGCCAGATAAATGAACACCGTGACCTCAAAGCGGTTGAGGAAATGCTTATCAGCAGGGATCTTTCAGACAGGAAAAAGGGGCTCTATGGTTTTATTGCCATGGTAGGACAGTTGAGATTCCAGAAAAGATGGGCACAGACACCGCGCATCCCTCAGACATCCGTACTCGGACATCTTCTCTTTGTGGCTATTTTATCCTACCTGATATCCATGGAGATCAAGGCTTGTGACAAGCGAAAATACAACAATTTTTTCGGTGGCCTTTTTCATGACCTGCCGGAGGTATTGACAAGAGATATCATTTCACCTGTTAAAAAATCAGTTGAGGGGCTTGATGAACTAATTAAGATATATGAAATTAAAGCCCTTGAAGAACATATTTTCCCCCTGGTTCCCGCTTCATGGAAGAAGGAACTTGAATATTTCACCCAGGACGAGTTCACGAACAAAATATGTCTGAAGGGTAATTCTGTAGTCACCGGGATCTCTGATGAGGAAATGACGCGCAATTACAACGCAAACGAATGGAATCCCATGGATGGAAAGATCATAGAGGCCTGTGACAAGCTTGCAGCTTTTATTGAAGCGTCCCAGTCAATAAGGCTGGGTATCCGTTCACCTGCCCTGGAAGAGGGGATGACCAACCTGTACTCCCGGTTTGGTAAAAGCCAGTTATGCGGGTTCCCCATGGGTCAACTATTTGACCTGTTCCGTTGATAGGTAAACATCAAAAAAGCTGCTCCAGGAACGGAGCAGCTTGTCATGACAGATCTGGAATTACGGTTCATTACTGCTGATGAGGGTGAGCCTTTTTTCTTCTTTCCTCCCATGTAATGAAGGAATGATAGTATTCCATATCCCCGTCATCGTCAAGGCCCCTTGTAATCTCAGTAATATGGGTGTGGGTCGATTTTACCTGTTCGATCACATATTCCACAGCGATTTCGGGCATACTGTGTTCCCCACATGTATATATATCAAGAGCCATGTAATTAGCTTCAGGCCATGTATGGATTGACAGGTGAGATTCGCTGATAACCACTACTCCACTAACACCATTTGGTGGGAAACAATGGAAAGACACAGACCAGACCTGAGTATTGGCCTTTCTTGCTGCTTCCACGAGAATTTTTTGCATTTCCTGCACGTTACCGATTATTTCATTGCATCCCGAAGCTTCGACAATAAAGTGGTAACCCTTGGGAGACATGGCTTCCCTCCTCAGAAACTAATAGCTTTCTTGAGAAAATCATTATACTATAACTCCATGGCAGATGCCCAAAGAAAAGACCGCCCTGGTCACAGGGCGGTCTGAATGTTTTTTGGTGGAGCTAAGGGGGCTCGAACCCCTGACCTCTTGAATGCCATTCAAGCGCTCTCCCAGCTGAGCTATAGCCCCAT
>JAFGMB010000137.1 GCA_016927765.1 Synergistales bacterium | reverse complement strand
GTATCAAAAAGTTCCGCCAGTCTCACCACTTCCCTGGCATCCCGTTCAAAAGACCCGGTAACATCCTCTCCATTACAGTTGAACACCAGCCTGCTATCGCTGATGATCTCCCAGCAGGGCCTTGGAGTCGACTCCCCAGGCATGTACTTACGAATATCATTATCTATCAGCCCTATGAATTGATATTTTTACCCCCTTGAGGTATTTGTTAGATTATGCTAACATTTACATACCCCTTAGTATACTGGAGGTGGGAATAATGGACAAAAACAGGATAAAGTTATTTCTGGAAAAAGGCAGCTTCAACGTGGGCTGCGTTGGGCCCAAATACAGCGCCGAAGAACTGGCATCCCTTCCCCAGGGCAGGAACCTGGCCCGGATAGGGGATATCCTGAATAATATCAGGGAAAAATATGGAGACCAGGTAGAGGTTTCTATCATAGACCCCAGAAGTATAATCTCCATCATAGACAACATCAGGTACAACATAAAAAGCAGCAAACCCACCTGGATCCTTAATGGAGAAAAGATCTTCGAAGAGGTACCCTCATGGGAGGAACTCGTGAATCGGATAGACTCTGTCCTGGCGTCATAACCTTATTGACATGACCATCGGAACAGGGGAATAACTGATGAGAATTAAAGAGGGGCTGTCTTGAGACAGCCCCTCTTTAATTCTATGTAAGCTCTCAGGATCCTATTTATTTAAGATAAATATGAGAGGCAGAAGGAAAAAGAGCATGGAAGGGGCCATATTTCCCACCCAACACCCGCCTGACCCACCGGAGGGGATCAGCCCTTCATCTTCGCCTGTTGTGAAGGACCACACGGGGGATAACCTGGTCGTGTCCCCCACCCCGGGGACACCCGCATAGACGGTTCGCACAGCCCAGTACCAGGTGGTCCCGTCATCAAGGTCCCCTGCATGGAAGAAAGGCTCTGAAAGGCCCTCGGCCACAAGGGCAGACGGTTGTGTACCACCAACTTCAGCACTGGAAGTTCCCAGGAATACATCGAAGGCCACACCTTCAAGATCATGGTCCCATGAAAGGGTCACATCTGATGAACTCACGTTGATGGCACCATCAACGGGATAGGGATCATAGGCCTCCAGGATAACCGTCGAAAAAGCCCAAAGGTCTCCAGTAGTTATCTGCCCGCCAGAACCGGAATCCACCCTCCAGAAGTACGAGGTCTCAGGATCAAGATCGGAAATGTCAACAGAGGAAGCAATGATATCATCAGCTATGAGCTCAAGGGAACCCTCGGATGGACCGAAATATACATCAGCACTTTCCGAAAATTCGGGCTCTTTCCAGGAAAGGGTCAATTCGAGAGGAACATGGCCCTGTCCATTTGCCGGATAAGGGTCGTAAGCCTTTGCGGGATCCAGGGGATCGTTGGCAATGGCAGAAGGATACAGGGCCTTGCCCGCAATAATATCCAGGGGATCGTCCCCATAGGACTCCCCTGCCAGGAAAGAGCTTCCTGCAAGGAAAAGATAATCCCCTTCCTGCCCGGTATATTCCTGGATGAAATCCACATCTATCTCTACTCCCTTTACGGCATTTATCAACAGGTTCCTCACTTCCCAGGCCTCAAGGGACGGCTCCAGTGCCCATATCATGGACGCTATTCCCGAAGCGAAGGGGCTCGAAAAGGAAGTCCCCGAAACCAGGGCATAGGAACCGGAAAGTCCGGTGGTTTCAATAAAAGAACCTGGAGCGGCTATCTCTACGGTGGTAGTTCCATAATTCGTGAAGGTCGATGCCAGGGATCCGTCGCTCTGAACAGAAGCAGCACTGACATAGATGGCAGACTCATTGGACGTGGGATAGACATAGTAACGGTCAATATCTGCTGCATTATTCCCCGCCGAGGACACGAATAGGATCCCCTTTGCCTCCAGCGCAAGTAATAGCTCCCTGAAATAAGGTCCCAGCGAACTATCGGGGGAATAAGTTGCGTAGGGCGAATTATAACTGAGATTTACCACCATATTCATCCCGGAAAGTTCCCCGTTCTTTAACCCTATAACGTAATCGATGGCATCAGTAAGGATCGCAGTAGTAAGGGAGCCATCCGGATCGGCCACTTTCAGAGGCACCACCTTTGAGGAAGGTGAAACCCCGGTCACAGAACCTGCTATTACACCGGAAACATTCGTGCCATGGCCATAGACATCCGAAATATCTCCGGGGTCGGCAGTGGTGAAATTCCTTGCGTGAGCAAGGTCCAGGCAGGCCACAAGGTCGGGATGGTCCTCATCCACCCCGGAATCAAGGACGAACACCTTTTGTGCCGTAAAATCCCCATCTTCTTCAGATACATATTCTGACAGACTCTCCGCGAGGATCACATGCCATGGCACATCCGATCCGTCCAGCGAAAAGGTTTCACTTGCCGAAAGGGAAGGATAAAGGCATATGTCTGCGGGTATCAGGACCATGTCCGGATATCTTGAAAGAAGGAGATCCACTTCCTTCTCATCCAGTTCGATCCTCCCACCCCTCAATCCGGAATAAACATGTTCAAGGCCGGCAATATCCAGGCCTGCACCGGCAACAAGTTCACTGGTGGAACTCCGGGAAAGCATGCCGGCTTCCCCGTGGAGAAGTACATATTCCCTGGCCTGCAGGACACCGGAGGGAAAAGAGATGACCAGTGATACAACAATAATGAAAAGGACTGGAAGAACATTCTTTTTATTCATCCATCGCTCACCTCTCTGAAGCTGTAAACATATCTGATTAAAAGACATTTATAAATGTCTTTTATTTATGGAATTATTCTATCAGAAAAATTAATGAATTTACCCTTAGGGCTTTAAGGATCTCAATGAATTATCGCAAAAAGAGGGCCCTTTCGGGCCCCCTTTTACAGAATTTCAAGAGCCAGTTTATCTCTTTCTTCCAAGTACAAGAAGGGGAAGAAGGAGGAACAATCCTGCAGGAACAAAGGATCCTACAGAGCATCCACCGCCGTTGTTACCGCGAGGATAACTGCCGGTCTGGGCAAAAAAGGCCGTCTCCGTTCCTGCGGTAGAAGGTACCATGGAAGAAAGATAACCTTCCCGGTACGGGAACAGTTCATTCAGGGATGGTGTGCTCGTATTGCTGAAAGTGAACTCCATCCACTCACTGGTCTCATCGGAAGGCACCAACAGGATCCACTCTCCTGTATCCTGGTCAAACCAGTATATATCAGGCACAGAATAGTTTTCCGGGATATAGATCCTTATGGTCAGAGACTCCACGTTCCAGGAATTTATCACATTAAGCTGATAGTAGCCCCCGTGATCTTCGGGTAGGTCCGGAATACCATCGGGAGTCTCGGCGAACCTTATAAGGTTCCAGTCAAACCCTTCAGTGAATTCAAAGCCCTTGAACAGGATACCCAGATCGTTGACTCCGCCAAGGTCCTGGGTGTTGTTAACTTCCTGGCCGTCACCTTCTACCTCGCCCCCGGAAACACCTTCGACGGTGGGATCCAGATCCTTGCCTACCCATTGGTCAAAGAGGATGCAGTTCAGAGGCCTCACGTAAGTAGCCTGTGATATCAGGTCGTCATTGGGGAAATAAGTCCCGTTATCTTCCAGGATGATGCCGCTGATGGCCTGACCGGTGCCATTCGCATCCATATGGGTATAGGGGTCAGAGAAGACCACTGTCCCGTCGGAACCGAAGTATGAAGAAGGTCCAGAGTTGTCACCCCAGAAATTGTCCCGAGCATCGAGCCAGTAGTCGCTGCTCAGTACCTCGGCCCCGGCAAGGGGTTCCGAGTAATTTGACTTTCTGCCTAGTACTGCAAGGCCATAAGTATCGTTCTCCATGAAATTGTTGTATTTGAGCTCGATCCCGAAATATCCGCCATCCACCTGGGAAGGCTGGAAATAGCCGGAAGGGGTATCCACATCCACTACCATCAGACCACCTTTGAGGTAGGTCCCGAGGGGCTCTGTCCCGAGAGGCATGTCGAGAAGATCGCAGTCCTGCCCGTTGTTCCTGAAAGTGTTGCTCAGGATACGTCCGGCAGGCATGCTGTACTCGCTTATTACGGAAGCACCGAGAGGTTCGACGGGACCGAAGAACCACTCGCCCAGTCCGAAGTTGATCATTCCCTGTACATAATTGTTCCTCACCCTGTTACCGGTGAAAAGGAAGTTCTTTACGGAAAGTCCGTTGAGCACTCCCACGTGATTTCCCTCGATGAGATTGTCCCTCATAAGAAGGGTATCGATCCCGTAATACATTCCCTGGGACTGCATGGGAGCAAAGCCATCCATCATGTGATCCAGGGCTTCTCCCGCTCCAAGGACGGTCAATCCCGAGAGGGCACCTGTGATGGTATTCCCTGAAACCGAACATTCATAGATGGGGGCCAGTCCAAGGTCAAGCACGGACACCCCGAGAAGGGCATCTGATACGGTGTTGCCGTATACCCTTACATAGGAGGAACCATCGAGGATCATAACCCCTGCCAGGGTGAAAAGCTGGCCGGTCTCCTCCGCCTCGTCAAGGATATCCTGCAGTTCCAACGGCAGGAAGCCGAAGGGACCGTACTCTGCAGCAGAAAGCGCTACGGACCTGGAAAGTGCCATGGAAGAATACATGGACATCCCTTCAAGGCCGAAAAGGGAGGCTATGAATTCATGGGCCCCCTCAACCTGGCCAAAACCTGTTATCACGT
>JAFGMB010000014.1 GCA_016927765.1 Synergistales bacterium | reverse complement strand
CCCCGTTCAGAAAAAGGGGCCTATCCCCTGCTGGCTGAAGGCATTTTGAGGTATTCCAGGAATAATCGTTCAGGAGCCCTTGATCACCTTCAGCCCACAGACACGAAGTCTGTGGGTTTTTTCGTTCCACCCGAAGGATCAGGATCATTAAAGGAGGTCGTTATATGTACAGAGTAGTATTATGGGGGGCCAATGGTATGGCAGGGGGAGAGATGTTAAGGCTTATTGCCGGTCATCCGGATCTGGAGCTTGTTGCCGCAGTCTCAAGAAGCAAAGCGGGCTCTCCCATCTGGCACGTTCATCCTCACCTGAGGCAGGAATACTCCCAGGATGTCTTTATAAACCCCGAGGAAGCATTTCAAAGGGAGGCAGATCTTGTATTCCTGGCCCTTCCCCATGGCTCTTCCTGGCAGGTTATTCTTCCTTATCTTGAAAAGGGAGTGAAAGTAGTGGATCTTTCAGCAGATGCGAGACTGAAAGATCCCGATGATTATATCAGGTGGTACGAGAAATCCCACGGAGCTCCAGAAATACTTACAGAAAGCGTCTATGGCCTGCCGGAACTGCATAGGGAAGAAATAAGGAATGCACGCCTGGTAAGCGGGGTGGGATGTAATGCAACCTGTTCTATTATCGGTCTCTATCCTCTCGCTTTTGAGGGCCTTATAGCTGAAGCGAGGCTGGATCTCAGGGTCGGTTCCTCTGAAGGCGGAGCCAGCCCCACAAGGGGAAGCCACCATCCATATCGAGACAGGACCCTCAGGGTTTATGAACCCTTTCGTCACCGTCATCTTGCTGAAATTATCCAGGAACTCAAAATGCCTGAACAGGCCTTTACCATGACCATGACCGCCGCTTCCATAGTCAGGGGGGTCCAGATGCTTGGACAGATACGTCTGACCAGGAAGCTCAGGGAGGCGGAGCTCTGGAAAGTCTACAGGCGCTATTTTGCGGAGGAGCCTTTTGTATCTCTCTGTCCTGCCAAACCCTCCCATTTGAGGTTTCCCGATCCCCGTTTCGTAGTGGGGAGTAACAGGGCTATGACAGGTTTTGCCCTTCATGAGGATTCAGAACGGCTGATAGTGGTCACTGCCATAGATAACCTGCTAAAGGGAGCGGCCGGAAGCGCACTTCAGTCAGCTAATCTCATGCTGGGTCTCGATGAAAAGCAGGGACTTGAAATGGTTCCACTCTATCCGGTGTAAAAGGAGAGTTCTGTCATGCCAGATCCTTCAGATTTTATAGGAGTTGTCAAAATTGGCGGAGCAAGGGGGAATGCCCCGGGACCCCTTCTCAGGGAACTCTCACAAAGGGTTTCGGCTGGTGAAAAGTGGCTTCTTGTCCATGGGGCCAGCGGCCCCATGGAGATCCTTTGCGAAGCTGCTGAAATGGAGCCTAATTACGTGGTGAGTCCAAGCGGTTTTAAAAGCCGTTACGTTTCAAGAGATAGTCTGACCCTTTTCGAGTATGCCTGCGCAGCTTTCACAGTGGAGCTTATTTCCTGCCTGGCAGGGGTTGGTGTCCCTTCAAAACCGATGTATCCCAAATATCACATAACTGCCAAGGCTAGCAGAAAGGATGTTCTCCGGGTCGTGGAAGGTGGAAAAAGGAGGATACTCAGGGGAAATTACAGCGGTACTATTACCTCTTTTGATCCCTGTCCTGTTCGAGAGGCCTGGAACCAGGGATTCCTTCCCCTATTGCCGCCTCTTGCCCTGGATGAGGAGGGGCAGGGGAACCTGAATGTGGATGGGGACCGTCTTGCGGCTTCAGCGGCTGCTGCATTGGGTGCCCGGTACCTGGTGATCCTTACAAATGTTCCAGGCCTGATGAAGGATATCTCTGATCCAGGATCGCTCATTTCGCGGGGTTTCCTGGAAAACTGGGAGGATCTTGAATCTTTCGCAAAGGGAAATATGAAGAGAAAACTGGTTGCTGCAAAAGAAGCCCTTGAAGGTGGGACAGGACAGGTTATCCTGACTGACAGCAGGGAAGAGCCACCCCTGGAAAAGGGATTGAATGGAGGAGGTACCTGGTTATGTCGGAAATTTACGGTAACAGGGGAATAGAGATAGCTGGAGGGGCTGGTGCAGTCGCATGGGACAGTACCGGAAAGAGATATATCGATTTCATGTGTGGCCATGGTGCGGCTCTGTTCGGCCATGCCCATCCTGCACTTGTAACAGCTCTTAATGAAGCATCTGGGAGGCCCTGGACAGTTGGAGCCGGAATGAGGTCTCCCCAGCGGGAAAAGTTCATTGAACAATTGAGGGATCTCGTACCGGATGCAAGAGTATACCTTAGCAACAGCGGAGCCGAGTCAATTGAAGCGGCCCTTAAGCTGGCTGTGGCACTCAGGCCTGGAAGGAAAAGGATCCTTGCCCTTAGAAGGGCGTTTCATGGTCGTACTCTCGGAGCCCTTTCACTTACCTTCAATCCCCAGTATCGGAAGTACTGGAAAGACCTTCTACCCGAAGTGACCCACATTTCTCCTGAAAATGCCGCAGAGGAAGTGGATGAGAATACAGTGGCCGTTTTTATAGAGCCTGTCCAGGGAGAAGGGGGGGTCTATCCTCTATCCGAAGAAACCCTGAAGGATATAAGAAATGCCTGCAATGCCAAGGATGTTCTTATCGTAGCTGATGAGATCCAGTCTGGTTGGGGACGCTGCGGCAAAGTCCTTGCCTCTCGTGTATTAGGCCTTGAGCCTGACATAACCTGTTTCGCAAAGGGAGTGGCGGGAGGACTTCCCATAGGAGTGACCCTCTGGAGCAGGGACCTTGGAGATTTTCCAGTTAAAGGACATGGGAGCACTTATGGAGGTAATCCCCTGGTCTGTTCGGTGGCTTCCAAAGCCTATGACCTGTTGAAAAGCGAGAAATATCCTGAAAAAGCAGCCAGGGATGGTGAAGCCTTCCGTTCCGCCATAAAGAACATGGCATCTCCCCTGGTAACCGAAGTCAGGGGAGTAGGACTCCTGACCGGGATAGGACTGACAGTCAAAGCCAACCTGGTGGTCAATGGTCTTGAAGAAAAGGGGATACTGTCCCTTAACGCAGGTCCCATGGTCCTTCGCTTCCTCCCTCCCTTTACGGCCCTTGATGAACATTATGATCAGGTCCTTGTCTCGCTGAAGGAAATATTGGAAGGTCTGGAAAAATGAATCCCCCCCTTGAACTTCTCGTCAATCTTGTTGGTATTCAGAGTGTAAGCGGTCAGGAAATGGAGTGCTCCAAGTACCTGGCAGAAGTGCTGACCCATCATGGCTGGGATAAGGTGCATATAGATGAAGTGGGTAACGTGATAGCCTCCAGGGGGTCGGGGGAAAAAGAGCTCCTTCTTCTCGGTCATATCGATACGGTCCCTGGAGGTCCTTCCATGCAACTGCAGGAAGATACTCTCTGGGGCAGGGGATCGGTGGACGCAAAGGGGCCGCTGGCTGCATTCTGCGTAGCCGGGGGTATGGCCCGCCTCCCTGAAGGATGGAAGATCACCCTGGTGGGTGCTGTTTGTGAGGAAACAGATTCCAGGGGAGCTTACCACAGGATCCCTCTTCATCAGCCAAGGGCATGCATAATTGGAGAACCTTCCGGTATGACAGGAGTGACCCTTGGGTACAGGGGGCATTTACGTGTCCTTATTCATGGTGAGGATGGTGGGGCACACAGGAGTGGGGATGCTGGACCCCTGACTTCATGTGTACGTGCCGTTTCTTCTATCCTTGCGCTTATAGAAGAT
>JAFGMB010000136.1 GCA_016927765.1 Synergistales bacterium | reverse complement strand
CTATTCATTGTAATTTTAATAAGTTGCGTTTTCGTGAGATTAAAATCAAAGACTCTTACTGGCTTTTTGACTCTAAGGAGAAACTAAACATGGATGTCAGACCCGAAATGATAATAAACACTGCAACCCAAGGACTTACTCTTCAAAACGAGGATGGGAGTATGCCTCCTGGAGTTAACGGCCCTCACTCTCATGTAATGACCGGCGCCAGAACAACATCTCACTGGGCAATCACTTTTCTATTGGCCTTCTCCTACACTAAAACCAATTTGTTTGCCGAAGCCGGAGAAAAATGTCTCAAGGTTCTATTATCACCAAAGTATAGACCCAGAACGGGTTCCTTCTGGCATCGGCAACACCCGGGTAAAAACGAATATAACGGTTTGATCGGGCAAGCCTGGACAATGGAATCCCTATTATACGGATATGCACTTCTTAAGGAAGAAGTGTTTCTTCGAACGTGCAGAGAGGTTTTTTTATTACACAAGTTTAACCAAGATCTGGGACTGTGGCATTGTTTAGGCATTCAAGGAAACACCGAACCCATTGAATATACATTGAATCAGCAAATATGGATGGCAGCTATTGGCAGTCTGTTAAGTGAGCATTACCCTGAAATGGAAGAATATCCATTACTCTTCCTGGATAAATTATCAACTTATCTTATGGTTAATCCCACTGGTTATATCTCTTTGGGGATCAGTTATCATTCTCTTTTACAAAGAATTAAACAAAAAATCAAAAAACCCTTTCTTCAACAAGGAATAACAACACTTCAGGATGAAAAAACTGTTGGTTACCATGTTTTCTCCTTATGTGGCTTAGCAATAATATTTCGCCATTTCCCGCAACATACCTTTTGGGAATGCTCTCAATTGCAGACCGCACTGGAATTGATCTTTACAACAAAATATGAAAATGATATTTCAACAAACATGTTTGGCTACCCCTATAACGTAGTTGGTTTTGAAATTCCCTACATTTTATATTCTTTTAATAATATTATGCCTTACGAGGAATCCCACGAACTATCAAGGAAAGTTCTTGCTAAACAAATCCATGACCATTATGACCCTGAAAATAGTATGTTAAATAGAAACACTATGGATCCGATAACTCTGGCATCCAGGTTCTACGAAGTTTACAGATTCCTGGCACCGGAAATCACTAATAATGACTTGGAGTATGGAAGATGAAAATACTTTTTTTGGGCTTTAATCATTATTCAAATGATCCCCGACTTTTTTACAGACAAATGCAAGTAATCTACAATCATAACCCGAAAACTCGATTCCTTTTTCTCACTTATGATAGAGAAGAAAATGAAGTAGATTACACCCCAAATCTTCATAGGATCAAAATGCCTCTACATATAATCCATCTTAGAAGGAATGTTATCCTGAAAATTTTAAATCTCATATTCAGGCATTTACGAAACTATTACTATTCCATCAAGGTCTGTAGAAAACTCAAACCAGACTGGATCCAAGCTTCCGACGTCAGAGAGTTACTAATTGGAGTCTGCTGTCAAATCACTTCAGGAACCAAACTGATCTATGATTCACACGAGGACTATGTACACCAACTAATTGAATATAACAATAAGTTTTCCTCTTATTTCAAAGCTTTTTTGTACAGTACGATCGAACATTTCTTCCTTCGTTTCCCACAAGCTGTCTTTTGTACTGATGAATATCAGTACAAAAGAATGGCGAAAAAGGTATTTGGTGTCAAGCATTTATTCCTTCTGCGGAATTTCCCAATCGCTTCAAAAACCTGTAGGAAAACAGATTTTCTGACATCCAAAACATTAAAATTAGTATATGTAGGCTCCATAAACAAATTCCGGGGGATTTTAGAAACAGTAGAATACGTCCAAGAGTTTAATAATAAATATCACAGTAAAAAGCATCTAACTCTTTCTATTTTTTCGAGACCTTCTGATCTGCTGACTCCTTACATAAACTTCAGTGATATCATTCAAGAGAAATACTTAAATTACCCTGAACTCATGAAAGCTTTAAGATCTTATGATGTGGGGATTTGTTTATGGTTACCGTTAAAAAAATTCCATAGGAACCTCCCAATCAAGAACTTTGATTACATGGCAGCAGGATTACCTGTCATTACAAGTAACTTCGGGAACCTTAAGAAATACATTGATCTCTCTGGAGCTGGGATCGCTATTGATCCTAACTCATATGAGGAATTTGAAAATGCCATAAATATGATGTTTGATCATAATAATAGAAAATTGTTTTCTGATAATGGGAGATTATATATCGAGAATGAGGGCAATTTCGAAAAAGAGTCAGTCCCTTATGTAAGAATGTATTCCAATTCAGAAAAATATTAATAAACACAAAGTGAATTCGCTTCTCATGGAGCATTGAATTTTCATCTCAAACAAACGGAAAGGAAAAAACAAATGATCCCTTTTCTGATATTTCCCGGAATAGTATTTCTCCTGAGCATATTCTTAACAAAAAGAATCAGGGAACTTACTATCAGCAAAGGCGTACTGGACCTTCCAAACGAAAGAAGCTCCCACTCCATACCCACTCCACGGGGAGGCGGGATGGCTTTTGTGCTGATATTCGCATTCCTCCTAAGCTATTCCCTTTTAGCCTTTCAGGAGGACTTCAATATATGGATAGCCCTTTCCGGAAGTTTTGTACTCGCACTCTTGGGGTGGATGGACGATATCGAACCCCTTGGGGTGAAAGTCCGTCTCGCTGTACATAGCCTGGTGGCTTTGTGGGCCATCTTCTGGGTAAAGGACAGTCTAACCGACCCGGATTCCCTGGCCACAGCCTTTGCCTGTGTGTTTTTTGTCTTCTGGATCATGTGGATGATAAACCTGTACAACTTCATGGACGGCATAGATGGAGTTGCCGGCTCGGAGGCCCTGGTAGTCCTTTTCTTTGGCGGTTTCATCCTCCTTGCCGGGGGTGACGTTCCCCTTGCACTGCTCTGCCTGACCCTGGCCTGTGCCGTGGGAGGTTTCCTGGTATTTAACTGGCCCCCTGCAAAGATCTTCATGGGGGATTCGGGGAGCTGTTTCCTGGGGTATGTCCTGGCCGTTATGGCAATAGTGTCAAATGGACGGGGAACAATGCCCTTTGCAGGCTGGCTTATCCTGCTTGCTGTGTTTATCGTGGATGCCACCCTAACCCTGGTTCGCAGG
Organism: Synergistales bacterium; assembly: GCA_016927765.1. Lineage (GTDB taxonomy): Bacteria > Synergistota > Synergistia > Synergistales > JAFGMB01 > JAFGMB01. Next base: position 7,445 of record JAFGMB010000136.1, on the reverse strand, counting down.
GTTCTCAGGACAGAAGAACTATTCAAAGCCCATCGCTCCCACATCTATCAGAAAGCCGTGATACGTGGCTATTCGCATAAGACCGTGACCCTGTGGATAACCCGGATAAATGTATGCCTTGGGATGGTCCTTCTGATAGCCCTGTGGCAGGACATGATCATCCCGGCATTTATGGGCGTTTACCTGGTAATGATCATAGCCTGGTTGGCCCTTGACAGGAAGCTCTCTCCTCAAGAGGCCCTTTCTGATGACTAAAGTCCTGGTAACAGGAGCGAACGGATTCGTGGGGAGAAGGATGTGCCAGGCCCTTCTTTCCGCAGGCTATCCTGTGAAAGGGGCAGTGAGATCAGAATTTGCGGCAAAAGATCTTCCAGCCGGAACGGAAACCGTTTTCATTTCCAATCTTCATTCTGAAGAACAATGGAGGGACACTCTTCAAGATGTAACCTCCGTGGTTCACCTTATCGGAAGGACCCACGTACTGAAAGAGAGTTCCCCGGACCCTGAGGAAGAATACCGGTCGGTCAACGTGTGGATCACCTATGCCCTTCTCAATGCAATAGACGAAAGACCCGTGGAAAAGTTCATTTTCATGAGCTCCATAAAAGCGGTCGGTGAAGGCGGGGACAAAACCCCATATACTGAAAATACTCCAACTAACCCTGAAGACTACTACGGAAAGACCAAGCTGGAGGCAGAGCAATATATATCAACCTGGTCAGAAAGAACGGGCATCCCGTCAGTGATATTGCGCCCTCCCCTGGTCTACGGACCCGGTGTTAAAGGCAATTTCCTGAGGTTGCTTAAGCTTGCCCGCAAGGGCTTCCCCCTTCCTGTTGGGAGTATCCATAACCTGAGAAGCCTGATCTACGTGGACAACCTCGCCGATGCTTTGACGAAAGCCCTTTCAAAGCAATTGGAGGGCTGTGATGTCTTCCACATAGCCGATGAGCCTCCCCTATCCACTCCCCTTCTCTACAGGGAATTGCTGAAAAACTTCGGCAAGGGGGCTGGCCTGCTGCCCTTTCCTGAAAGCCTGTTACGTAACGCAGCAAAAGTTGCGGGTAAGGAACAGGACTATGAGAAAATAGCCGGGTCACTGGTGGTTTCATCTGAAAAGTTCAGGGATACTTTTGGATGGAAAGAGCCTTTTTCTTTCGAGTCAGGGATACGAAAGACCTGTGAGTGGTATAGGACGAAAAATGATCAATAGGGCATAGAAGGAGCATTCGATGAAGATCTGGTGGCTGAACCATCACGCAAGACCCCCTGTCGTTCCGGGCATAACAAGACATTACAGCCTTGCCAGGGAACTCGGAAAACTCGGACACTCCACAATGGTGGTAAATTCCTCCTTTGACCATCTTGGGACCATGCTACCCGAAGGTCCGGAATTCGGTGCCTCCCTGGAGCAACCCCTGCTGAGAGAATTTGACGGTGTTGATTTCCTCAGCATACCTACCCCGGGGTATGAAGGGAATTCCTCCCTGGGAAGGATCAGGAACATGCATGCCTTCTACAGGAGATCAATGGATATCCTGAAAACTGAAAGATATGGAAAACCTGATATAGTTATCGGTTCCGTAGTTCACACCTGGGGGGCCTTTGCCGGATACAAATTGGCAAAGCATTTCCACGTTCCCTTTGTCTACGAGCTTCGAGATCTCTGGCCCTTGACGCTTGTTGAACTTGGCGGCTTAAACAGGTTTCATCCCCTGGTGCTGTATTTTGACCACCTTGACAGGATAATGGTCCAAGAAGCTTCCCTGGTGATAACCAGTGCACCCCTTATGAAAAACTACTACAAGGAAAGATGGAACATTCCAGAAGAGAAGTTCCTCTGGATAACGAACGGCACGGATCTCGAAGCTTTTAAGAAAGTAAGGCAGAATGCCCGGGAAGAAAAAAACACCACAAAGATCGAGATCTACTACACAGGTTCCCTTGGATATGCAAACGCTGTAACAGATCTTGTGGATGTGTTGATCCGGAAAAAGGGGCACTTCGACAATATTCATTTTCATCTCTATGGTTCAGGCCCACTGAAGGAGAAGCTGGAAAAGATATCTGAAGATAGCGAGCTTAACCTGACGATCAAGGACCCTGTAGCCAAAAACCAGATTCCTGAGCTGTTAATGAAGGCTGATGTCCTTTTCTTCAGCCTGAAAGACTCGCCTATTTTCCGCTACGGGATAAGCCCCAATAAGCTGGCAGATTATCATGCCGCCGGGAAACCAATATTAATTGTAGGAAATTTTGCTGCAAACCCTGTTATCGAGGCAGGTTCCGGCATTTCGATCCCTTCTTTTCAAGATTTGCCGGAAGCTCTCGAAAAGCTTTCCTTTGCAGGTTCAGAAGAGTTAGAAGATATGGGACAAAAAGGCTTCGAATACGCAGTGGAAAATTACGATTGGGCACAGTTGGCTGAAAAATTGAACTTTAGATTATCAAAATTAGCATCAGCCCAAAACCAGAGATCATAAATATTGAGAGCTGACCTTCCGATGAGGGAAAAGGTATACAAATGAACATAAGAAACAACATGAATAATGAACCAAAAAGAATGATATTCCATCACCCTCTTCCAGTAAATGACGATGGCACGTCGGCAAGCCGAAAACGCCCATGGAAGATGCTGAAAGCCTTTGAATCCATAGGATATGAAGTCTTTCAGGTCACAGGCTATTCTCAAGAACGTTCAGAGGCAATAGAAGTTTTAAAAAATGAAATCAAGAAAGGTAAAATTTTTGATTTTGTTTATTCTGAAACTTCAACCATGCCAACTGCTTTGGCTGATCGGGATCATATTCCAAGACGCCCTCTAATGGATTTTCGTTTTTTCCAGTTCGCTCACTCGAAAAATATTCCAATTGGCCTATTTTATAGGGATGTCCATTGGAAATTTAAGTTTTACAAAGAAAAAGTACCTTTGCAGAAAAGGTTTTTTGCATTAGCCGGATATTACTATGATTTGTGGGCATATCATAGATTCATTAACCATTTATTTGTTCCATCTATCAAAATAATGAAATACGTGCCTTTTATGAATAACCTTCCCCACACCCAACTTCCACCAGGATGCGATTTCAACCATTGTGATACTAAACAAAATCCGTCAACTGAGAAGGAGCTCAGAACACTTTATGTTGGAGGGATTAAACCTCCCATATATAACCTCATCCCGATGTTAAAATCGTTTCGTGCTATCCATAAGGCCCAGCTGACATTATGTTGCAGGCAAAAGGAATGGGAGGAAGTATCCGAATTTTACAAACCCTATCTTTCTGACAATATTACAATCGTACATTTATCTGGGAATGATTTAGCACCACTCTACTGTCAATCTGATATTTTTATATTTGTTTTTTCTCCGGAGACATATACCCAAGTAGCTCTTCCATTCAAGATCTTCGAATCCATCGGGTATGGATTACCTATTATTACCTCTTCTGGAAGCACCTGTGGAGAATTCATTGAAAAAAACCACCTTGGATGGACAATAAGCTCTGAGTTAGAATTAAGCGACCTTCTTTCCAGACTATGTAATGATAAACAGGATATCCAAGCTAAGAAACAACGGGTTATTCAAAGCAGGAACAAACATTCGTGGGAAAAGAGGGCTGAGGAGGTTGCAAGACTCCTAACCCCAACAAAAGGAAACCAGTTAACATGATAATAGCTTATCTTGCCCCGGCAAATTCCATTCATACGGTGAGATGGTGTAATGCAATGGCTAACCTAGGCCATGAAATACACCTGATCTCGATGCATGAGAAACACGCAGAATTGTCAGAAAAAATTTTTCCTCATCCTCTGAAATATTCTGCACCTCTTGGTTACTTTCTAAACTCTCATCAGTTGAAGAAAATTCTTGATATCATCCACCCAGATATCTTTCATGCCCATTTCGCCAGCGGATACGGTACCTTAGGCAGAAAAGCCGCTTTTCATCCATATGTCTTATCTGTATGGGGGTCTGATGTCTACGATTTTCCAAGAAAATCATCACTGCATACAAGACTGCTGATGAAAAATCTTGCTGCTCCTGATATTATCTGCTCCACAAGTACTGTTATGAGGAAACAGACCCAAACACTTGCCCCCACTAATAAACCGATCAGAGTGATCCCCTTTGGAGTGGATACAGAGTTATTCAAACCATCTGAGGGGAATAGTGGTATCGAAAAAAGGATAACCATCGGAACAGTGAAAACAATGGCGCCCAAATACGGTATTGATACGCTTATCAAGGCATTTGCTCTACTTATACAGGATCCTGAAATGTCCCGAGAAGATGTGAACCTTGTTCTGGTCGGAGGTGGGCCAGACCTGGAAAAACTGAAAAGACTTTCCAAGGAACTTCAAATAATAACCAGCACCTCCTTTTTGGGGCAGGTGGATCACCAAAGAGTACCTGAACTCTTGCGGAATATGGACATTTATATCGCACCGAGTAGACTTGATAGCGAAAGTTTCGGGGTGGCAGTAATTGAAGCTTCATCTTCAGGGATCCCCGTCATTGTCTCGGATGTGGGCGGCCTCGTCGAAGTGGTGGAAAACCAGGTAACGGGGATCATTGTCCCCAAAGATGATGTAGGGTCAGTAAAAGAAGCCATGAAAAGACTTGTTGTAAATCCAGATCTCAGGAAAGGTATGGGAAAAAAGGGACGGGAAAGGGTCTTGAAATTGTATGACTGGAAAGAGAACGTCAATGCAATGGAAGAGATCTATATTTACCTGTTGTCGAAAAATGCGCACTGACAATTCACGAACAAAGCCATCCATGGGTTGATGATATATCTTTACCGATCCAATGATTGGCGGAAGAACAATGGAAACCAGGACCACTTGATTTGCAGGTATATTCCAGGCATTCCAGGAACTCTCCTGCAAAAGTTTTTTTCAATCCCTTAAGCTTAGAATATTGAATAGATCCTTTGTTACCAGCTAGTCTTTCAATTGATATTCAAAGCTCTATTCCCTTCATGAAATAATACGCTATACTTTTACCAAGATATATTGCTGAAAAGAATCTCATATTCTGTTGCATCTGTTGTATCAGCTTTAGCTTCTCCAACAGGAGGTGTTCTACATGTTCTCAGCAAAAAAAGCGATAAGAAAAGATTTGATATCTGTTGTTTTCTTGTCAGTTATGATCCTTATCCTGGCCGGTACTTTCGAGGCCTCTGCAGCAAGCATCACGATCAAGAAACCACCTGCAGAGACGGATACCCAGAAGGTGATCATCAAGAAGATCCCGGAAATAAAAGAAGCCCCCAAGGAAACCATCAAGGTTCCAGTGGAAGTCATCAGGAAAACGCCTGAGCTTATCAAGCAGGTCGCCATAACTCCTGAGACCTTCGGCACCCTTAAGGCAACACCAAGGGGTGTCTGGGAAGCCCAGGGCGGCCGGGACGGTACTTTCTTCATCCTCGTGAGCGAGGAGGTCCGTAGTGTCGATAATCTTCTGTCATACATCCGTACCTACGCGGAAGATGTGGCCAGTGAAGGCTACAAGGTGAAGCTTTTCTCCATTGCCTTTGAGGGCACATTGGACCCTTTCTTCACGAAAATGAAGAACCTGAAAAGCTTCATCCGCTCCAAGTGGCTGGAAACCCTTAAGGAGTGCGAGGATGGGAATCTTTCGAAGGAAGCCTTTGACCTGGGGACCGGCCTCGTGTTGATAGGCCCCTTTCCTCTCCCCATGGTCCATAAGAGGATGGAGACCTGGAAAGAAGACCCAGTGGGATCAGGCAACATGAAGGAGGTCCTCTACGAAGGCGTCTTTGCATGTGACCTCTACCTTACAGATATGGACGGGAACTGGAACCTGCTGGACGAGATGGGCTACCCCCTTGTAACAACTGTGGATCACCCGGATATTCCCATGGACCATGAGTGTGTCGCCGGCGATGAGGTACATCCCCATTGGACAGGGAATACCAATGACTGGGGAAGGATGGGAGCAAGGCCGGAGATCTGGATGGGGCGTATCAACCCTCAGAATACCGATTTTCAAAAGACCGCAGATCACATAGCGATCATGGATTACCTGGACGCCAACCACAACTTCCGAAAGGGCATAGGGACCCAGTCCCAGGAAGAGGTGGAGGAACAGACCTACAAAAACCGCCTGATCTATTACGACGACGATATGCGGGACCTTGCCCAGGCCACAGCGGACATGATGTCCATCACTTGGCCGGGACCGGTCTTCGGCGAGAACTCCTATGCCGGAACGGGACATGCCAACGGATATACCCGCATAGTCAACGGCACCAACACCACCAACAAGGCCGATTACGTGGAGCGGCTCAAGTTAGGGAACTACCTCTGGGTGGAAGCTTTCATGCACTCTGCCCCCGACGTGCACCAGTTCACCGTTGCCTCCGGGATCGAAAACCTGTACAGGCAGGAACTGTTCAGGGAACAGAAGATGAAAGCCCTTTTCTATTACCACCATGGTTGCTCTGCCTGCAATTATGCGCGCAGGGATAACCTGGGGGAGAACTATCTCTTCTTTCCCAACCGTATGGGTGCCCTGAAACCCATGGCTGTGCTGGGCAACACCACCGTGGGACCCCATGAGACAGGGATGTTCTACCTTTCCCTGGCCTACGGGATGAACATAGGACAGGCCCAGATGATCACTCAGCGTTCCTTTGCAAGGCACCAGAACTGGGGCACCACTTTCCCTGCAAATCCGGGGCACGTTAACCCCAAAAGGTATTACAGCCAGACCCTGTTAGGAGACCCTACCCTTCGGCCTCACCTGTTCGCTCCGAACCTTTTGCCAACCCCGCCCGACCTCCCTTCGGTCTACGACACGGTGACCCAGAACGTGACCGCAGCATCCTATCCGGACCTGAACAAGCTAAAGCTGGGGGCCACTACTGCCGCATCCGCAGCACCAGTGACAAAAAAGGGGTTGAAGGCCGGTAAGGCTTATCCGGTAGTTTCGGGAGGTGCCGTAAGAGACCCGCTGTGGCAGGAAATGGGAATTCCCAGGCTTGAGAACCTGGTTAAGCCCTTGAAGATACAGGATATGGTGGAGTTCGATATAAAGAAGGTCAGGATCGAGTAACCATACAGCTGACCGCAAAGGAGTTTCATGTATCAGTTCAAGACCATAATTCAAAAGCTGCAACCGCAGGGACTCTTCGAGTCCACGCAGAGGGAACCTTATTTCATTGGAAAGGTCAAACCCGAAAACCTGTTTTACCACGGAGGACACGGAGGAAACCCTCTGAGGAAGTCAGGATCAAAAGCTCACCGCAGTGGGCGCAGAGGTTTCGCTGAGTCTCGCAGAGGAATGCAGAAGCTTTACAACCCGTGACATATGAGCAAAATGATGATGCCTTTTGCTCATATGTCACGGGGTTACAAATGCAAGGACCTTAAAATCCAGAAAGGTGAGACTTTGGCGATCTTTCCCGTGAATTTTT
>JAFGMB010000135.1 GCA_016927765.1 Synergistales bacterium | reverse complement strand
TTATTCCAAGTTCGAGCAGTTTAAAGGATACCGAGTATTTATGATTGGATGGGTTCTGTCGAAGGTAACCGAGGTGTTTAAGGGTCCTGACCAGCCTTGATACAGTACTTTTCTCAAGGCCCAGGGAGGAGCTCATTTCGCTTATGCCCAGCTCGCCCCTTGCGCTGAGGATCTCTATTATCATGGTTGTTTTGATAACCGATTGAACCAGGTCTCTCTTCTGACTTTCCATGAAAGCAAAACCCCTGAGAATTACAGATCTGGATTGGGATGAGTTAAACGAACCACTGTGCCGCAATGCGGGAAGTTGAATCAGTAATGTGTGTTATATTACATCTGAAGAACTGCAGTGTCAAAATAATTCGTAAATTCACAATCTTTTTGGAGTAGTCCATATTCTTTCTGATTATGGAAGAGTTTGAAAAAATAAAAGACGCCGGAAGGCTACGAGAACATTTTTTATTTTTGTGAATGGGAGGGTTTCTCTTGCTGGGACAGAAAAGGATCAGAGATCATGGCCTGAAGATAGGCGTAATGGAGACAGGGCCGAGGAACAGCATCACTGATATCGAAGGTGTTGCTGTAGGGCACTGCACTATTCTGTCGGACCATGTCCGAACGGGAGTAACAGCTGTCATTCCTCATGAGGGCAATCTCTTCAGGGAGAAGTTACCAGCTTCCTCCCATGTGATCAATGGATTCGGGAAATCAACCGGTCTTCTCCAGATAGAGGAGCTTGGTACAATTGAAACACCGATCCTGCTGACCAACACCTTCGGCGTGGGGAGCTGCATCAATGGTCTGATCAGATACATGCTGGAGGATAATCCGGATATAGGTATTTCCACAGGGACGGTAAACCCCGTGGTCCTGGAATGTAACGATGGTTATTTGAACGATATCAGGGGGATGCATGTAAGGCAAGAACATGTTATGGAAGCCCTGAGTAATGCACGCAGGGATTTTCTCGAAGGGAGTGTGGGAGGGGGGACAGGCATGTCATGCTATCAGCTTAAAGGGGGGATAGGAACTTCTTCAAGGGTGCTCCACTTTGCAGGACATGACTGCAGGTATTCCCTTGGGGTTTTGGTGCAGTCCAATTTTGGGAAGATCGGGGATTTTGTTTGCAAAGGGAAAAAATTTACAGACTACGTACCAGGCTTTTCTACGAATGGCAATGATGCAAAGGTACAGGGATCCATAATTGTCGTCATAGGTACTGACCTTCCTCTCAACGGACGTCAGCTTAAAAGGGTCTGCAAAAGGGCCTCGGTAGGCATCAACAGGACCGGCTCATTCATTGAAAATGGCAGTGGTGAAATAGCCATAGCTTTTTCTACTGCTCAAAGGATACCTCATTATCCTGGGATTCTATCCCTGCCATTCTCCGTGCTTTCCGAAGATCTTATTGATAATGTCTTCAGGGCTGTGGCTGAAGCGGTTGAGGAAGCCATACTCAACTCCATGATCTGTGCTGATCCCATGTATGGCAGGGCTGGTAATTACCGTGCTTCCCTTCAAAACTGGATAGAGAGGCTGGTATGATATCAGGCAATATTTAATGTGAGAGGTGTGGACACACCTCTCACATATTTTCTATATATACACTCTGGGAACTCTCTTTGAGATAAAACTCAACACCTGGGTCACTACTGTGTCCAATTTATCGGCTATCTCCTGCATGGAGATCTCTTCGTTACCCTGTTGACCTATAACAACCACTTCATCCCCAGGCTCTGCCTCAGGTAAGTGAGTAAGGTTTATCATGCACTGGTCAAGACAGATCGTACCGACCACAGGTATTCTACGGCCTCGGACAAGGACTTCGGCTTTCCCCGAAAGCAACCTTGAAAGGCCATCATAGAAACCTATGGGGAGGATGCCGATCCTTTCATTGCCACGGGTCATATACTTCAACCCGTATCCGATCCCACTCCTGGGAGGTATCTCTCTTATGACCACGATCTTTGTTTTCAGGGAGCAGGAAGGGTAGAGGTGGATCTTTCTATTGGTGAAACCGCTCGGTAGGCCATAGAGAAGGTTACCTGGACGCACAGCGCTTAATGACATCTCCGGACAGTTGACTGTAGCCGGACTGTTACATACATGCTGGAAAGGAATGTCCCATCCCTTTTTGGAAAAGGTAGTCATGATATTTCTGAATCTTGAGAACTGCCATCTGGTGTAGTCCAGGTTTTCTTCGTCCGCGGTGGCAAAATGGGTAAAAGCCCCCTCGATAATGATATTTTCTGTTTCGGAAAGGGTTCTCAAGAGCTCAGGCAGATCTTCTTCGGTGAAGCCTGTTCTACCCAGTCCTGTATCGAATTTCAGGTGGACCCTGCCGGGTTTGTTCATCTTCACTGCCTCTGAATTCATATGTTTCAAAAAGGAGATGTCACCACAAGCAGGGGATATGTCCCTGGTTATATATGTTCCTGCAGCCTCCTTTGTGGAAGCCCCTAGAACAAGGATCTTCCCATTGAGACCCGCATCCCTTAGCTCCAGTGCTTCATCCGGGGTAGCAACAGCAAACCATTTGCAGCCTTCTTGCTCGAATACCCTTGATACTTCCACAGCTCCATGAGAATAGGCGTCAGCTTTTACAACAGCTATGATCTCGCATTCGGGGGGTATCAGGCCCCTCACTTCTCGATAATTCCTTCGCAGCTGGTCCCGGTATACTTCCAGGCAGGTGGGACGTAAAAGCATTGTAACGACCTCCTTGTTCATCCGGAAGGATCCTCAGCTGTCCCTTCAGGAAAGATTGGCTTTGATGATCCCCCAGTATCCTTCGCATGCCCTGATCAAATGGGATATCTCAATATATTCATCCACCACATGAGCCAGTGTCTCAAGGGACCCCCCGAAACCTATGGTGGGAATACCGGCTTTCCCTGCATAATAACTACCGTTTGTGCAGAAGTAGTAGTGAGATATTTCAGGATCGATCCCCATGGACCTCAATCCCTCAAGGGATCTCTTTACAAAGGGATCATCTTCATCGAAAAGCCATGCAGGAGCAAATCTTGTTGCCTCTATCTCTTTTCCTGTATAGCATCTGTCTTTTCCCTCTGCCAGTGTAACCCTGGTGTTGAGGTCTTGATCATCCATGGAGGCTTTTCGCATGATTTCCTCTACCTGTTTCAGTACTGTCTCGGGATCATCGCCCACAAGAAGCCTTCTGTCAAAAGTGGCTCTGCACAGATCGGGTATGACGCTTGCTCCGGGGTAAGGAGATGAAATGATATCTGTTACCTCGAGAATACCCTTCCCAAGGACGGGATGGACCCGGGGGACGAACTCCCTTTCGATCGAAGCCAGGGCTGTTACCATCTTTTTTATTGCGTTGAGACCAACACTGGGGTCTGAGGAATGAGCGGTTTTGCCGTAGGTTTCAAGGACCACTTCAGCCCGTCCTCTCTGTCCTCTTTTAAGAGTAAGGTTTGAAGGTTCTCCTATCACCACGTAATCAGGTTCGTATCTTTTTCCTATGCTTTCGGATGCGACTCCTTCAAAACATTCTTCATGGACAGAACCGGCAACGACCACTTCCCCGTTTATACTATTCCCAAGAACCTCTTTTACCATTGCCCCCGCGTATATCATGGCCGCTAGGTTGCCCTTCATATCTGTGGTGCCTCTTCCATAGATCCTTCCATTTTTTATCTCGGCCCCAAAGGGATCTGTGGTCCATCTTGAAGGGTCGCTCACTTCCACATGGTCCATGTGACCTTCCAGGAGTATGGTACTGCCGCCTTTTCCCAGGAGGATACTTCCGGCCACATTTCCGTACTCATCGAATTCAACTTTATCATAGTCGAACTTTTCCATCTTCTGAGCTACCAGTTGTGCCACCTTTTCTTCCTGTCCAGAGAGACTTGGTGTTCTGATCATTTCCCTGCAGAAGCTTATCAGTTCCTCTCTTCTTGCATCATTGAACATGTTATATCCGCCCTCCTTGTAAATCTGTCCTTGAGGTTAGTTACTGAAAATAAAGGTAATTCAGGGAAGGGAAGATTACTTTGAAAAGATCTCTTCCTGAATCGTTTCCCTATAGGGGAAAAGACCGAAAACCCCTCCGGTATGTATGAAAAGTACCGATTCACCTTTTTTGAAGGAACCCCTGATTATCTCCTGGGCCAACCCGAAAAAAGCCTTGCCGGTATAAGTGGGATCCATCAACACTCCTTCAAGAGATGCCATCTTCCTGATGAAAGAAAGCTGATCTTGGTTTGTCCTTGTGTAGCCTCCGCAGATATAATCCTCAAAGATCCGGATCTCACTGGAATTGCAGTCCAATCCTGGAAAGTAACTCTTAGCAAGACCGTCAATGATGCGATCCACGCTGTTCCGGATGGAAGAGCTGTCGAAGGCTACACTGAAAGCATTGAGCTTCGAGGGGAGACCAAAAAGGGATTTCCCTGCGAGTAGACCCGAGAGAGTCCCTGCCGAACCTGTGGCACATACTATGTGATCAGGCATAATACCCAGATCCATGAACTGGGGGATCATTTCCCTGACCGCATTTATATATCCCAGGGACCCGGTGGGGTCTGAGGCTCCCAGGGGTATTACGTAAGGCTTCATCCCACGGGATCGGTAGTTCTCGGCTATCTCATCAAGAAGGTCCTGAAATCCTTTGAGGTCTATGTCTGGGGCATAGGTTATCTCGGCACCGAACATAAGGTCGAGAAAATGATTTCCCTCAGGTACCTCGGGTTTGCTGCCACTTAGTACCAGGTGGCAGCAAAGCCCTAATTTTGCCGCCACTGCAGCGGTTGCCCTGGCATGATTGGATTGTATACCTCCGCAGGTTATAAGCACCTTGCAATCCTGCTCCATTGCTGATGCTGCCGAGTATTCAAGTTTTCGAACCTTGTTGCCTGAAATGCCTATTCCCGTCAGATCATCTCTCTTTATGTAAATTTCCGGGCCATCCAAGTCTCCGGATATCCTGGAAAGAGGTTGAACAGGAGTAGGCAACTGGGCAAGGGAAATTCTTTTTTCAAGGACTTCCATGTTGAGACCTCCTTGTATGGAAAGGGAAGGATATTTTGGAAAGAATCATATCATATAAAATCCCAGGACTTTCCAGGGAGGAGAATTCCTTCTTCGATCAATGATTGGCTTGTCTGTGATCAGGATCTGAGTATTGAATATTTTGGCGTTTTAACTAAAAATGTTAAACTCAAGACTTGGAAAACAGGGTGTATCATTTGTTTGAACCATAGTAGTGCAAACTTTACAAGGGGGATCCCAAATGGAAGACCATACCCTCAGGGTGGCAAAAAAGGTAAACGATCTCATAAGGGAATATGTTTCGATAGAGGAGGATATTTTCAAGCCCTCCATGGGCAAGATCCTTCCAATCCCGGGTATTTTCAGGCCTATAAACTACGCTGGACATCGGGAACGCTTAAAGGAAATACTCCTTGAACTGGAAACAGTAAAAAAGGACATAAGATCCCTTAAACCAGCCAATGATTCTGATGAGGGAGAATTTCTGATAACCCTGAGGGCCTATATCAACGCTTTTTCGGCCGCGTTGTCGGAATTAATGGCCATCTGCGGAAAACTGCAGCTCAGAAGCGAAGGACAGCATTATCAAAAAAAGGAATACAAGGCCGATGCCATAGGTCTGAGGAAACTTGAGATGGCTTATTTCGACATAGGGAAAAAGCTTAATACCTTATTTGCAGAACTGAGTGGGGAGAAGATGTCCGAGAACCGGGAATAAAGCATTATAAACGGTATTCCCCGGGGATCCTTTGAATTTGGGGAGAAAAAAGATATATTGTATAATCTATACTGAATTTCAATGACTTTGTTTTCCTCGGGATCTTGTTAGGAGGCTTGAGTAAATGCTTGGTGTGGAAGCCTTTGAAACTTCAATTTCAAAAACCGTGGTAGCGCGCCTTTCTCCGGGTACTGATATTTTTGAAGGGTTAAGAGAGATCTGCAGGACGAAAGGTATCAGATCAGGAACAATAGTGACCATGTTAGGAAGTCTCTGGTCTGCAACCCTGGTTTGCGTCACCCCTGACCATACCTCTGAGATAGGTGCGAAGTATTTCCCTCCCATTACGATCGAAGGCCCCCTCGAACTTATTGGCGCCCAGGGGATGATAGGTTTGAAAGAGGGGGAGATAAGCGTTCATCTTCATGGTACAGTTGGAACTGATGAAATGGAACCTGTTGCAGGTCATATG
>JAFGMB010000134.1 GCA_016927765.1 Synergistales bacterium | reverse complement strand
TGATGCCGATAACGGGTGAAATATCCATTAAATAAGCCGGCCCCATACCGGATATCCTCGTCAAAGCCTCCGCGAGCCTTTCTGCCTTCTCCTCAGCATGAGCGTGGACCACGGCATATTTCCATATCCCCTTACTCTCTAAGAGCTTCTGGAAGATCCCGAGGATCTTGCTCATATTTGAATTCTCGGTGCAGGCATTTCCGTAGTGGATGCCCCTTCCTTCGTTATCGAGGGATATGATGGGTTTAAGGTTCAGCATGCCTGCCAGCCACCCCTTCATGGGACTTATCCTGCCGCCTCTTACCATGTACCTCAGGGTGCTGAGGCTGACGAAGATCTTCGTCCTCGGGATGGCCCGGTCTATTATCCCGAGAACCTCATCTGCTGTTTTGCCTTCCGAAATGGCCTCCGCTGCCTTAAGTACAATAAGACCCAGCCCTGAACATAGGTTTCTGCTGTCCCTCACATGGATCTTTTCACCGTTAACTGACGCGGCTGCCCTGGCACTGGTGTTCCAGGTCCCGCTCAGGGCAGCCGCGAGATGGACAGAGATCACTGACTCGTAATGAGAACATAGAAAGGAATATTTTTCGATGAACTCTCCGAGACCAGGCTGAGAGGTCACCATTGTCTTGTCTGTATCAGGAAGGATCCTGTATATCCTGTCGGGTGTAATGGTCACCTTGTCAAGATAGGTGCTCCCGTCAAAGGAGAGCTTCAGAGGCATTATGTGTATCCGGTACCTGTCTGTTAATGAAGCTGGAAGGTCGCAGGAGGAGTCTGTCATAAGGGCAATGGATGGCGTCTTTCCGCTCTTGACCTCCACCTGCCTGACCATATCGTCAGCTTTCTGGTCACTTAGGGTACCCTCTTGGGAAAGTCTTTCAAAGAGCTCTGAAGGGTGGTCGGTATGAACATGGATCCTGTACCTGTTCTCATGACCTCCGATGATCACAGAATCACCCTGGGCAGAAAGCTCGGACATGAGAATTTTCCTGGAAAGTTGGGGCCCTTCGAGAATGGCCTCAGTACAATACCGGTATCGGGGAGTTTCTTCCTCAGGATGTTCTGCCTGATCCTCCATGACAACTCTTACAGGAGCGGCCTGAAGGCTTTTCAGGTCTCCCTTTTCGAGAAAATCCGTTATACCCTGCAGGAAATCGACAAATCCCTGGGCACCTGCATCGACCACCCCTTTCCTGGCAAGTATCTCCAGCATTTGAGGGGTATCCAGAAGGGACTTCCTCGCCGCAGCAATGGAAGTGGGCAAGAGAACGGCAAAATCCACTATCCCCCTGCTGAGAGAATATACATGTTCCGCCCACTCCCTCAGTACGGTCAGTATGGTTCCTTCCACAGGCATGCTGAGGGCTTCCTCTGCAAAGGGCACGGCCTTTACAAGGCCTTCAGCGAATGCCACTGTGCCGACAGTAGTATCATCTTTAAGGGCCCTTGAAAGGCCATAGATGTACTGGGCAAGAATAAGCCCTGAATTGCCCCGGGCTCCCATGAGCGCTGCTTCCGCCATGGAAGAACATGTCTTTGAAATGGATCTTGAAACAAGGGAACTGCCGGATATATGGCGAAGAGTGGACACCATGTTATCACCGGTATCCCCATCGGGGACGGGAAATACATTGATGCTGTTCAGATATTCCTTTCTTCCCTCAAGGGCCCTCGTCCCTGCAACGAAAGCTTTGTAAAGCCTTGTACCATCAAGGAAAGCGACTTTCATCTTCATGTCCTTCATCACATACCCCTGTTCTGAATATTCTTACCCATAAGGTAGTGTGCCACTAACCATTCCTCTCCATGGAGAGTACCGAAAAGTTCGCTGCAGGCCATCAGGAAGATCCGCCACCTGCCCTTCCATGCAGAATATTTCCTTCCATAGACCTTTTTCAGGATGGGCAGGATATCTGTCTGGCCACTGTCAAGTCTCGAAAGCCAGGCTTCCAGGGTTCTTACGTAATGGGTCCCCTCTACTGCCCAGGATCTCTCCACCTGAAGATCTTCCTGGAAATAAAGGGGAAGATCGTAACTTGGCATCATGCCTCCGGCAAAGAAATAATAACCCATCCACTCCGAAGGATCCCGGTCTCTGAAAAAATAGGGGACCCCACGATGGCAGAAAAAATGCAGAAAGCATTTCCCCCCGGGCCTCAACCAACGGGCGATCTTCTGCAACAGCCCTCCCCAGTCGCGGATGTGCTCGAACATCTCTATGGATATCACCCTGTCATATTTATCCGCTGTGTCATAGTCAGTAACATCTGCCCTCTCAGCAGTAAGGTTGGTCAGGCCTTTCCGGGACACTTCACTTCTGATGAACCCAACCTGGGAAGATGAGTTTGAAAGTGCATGGAACCTTGATCGGGGGTAACGTTCAGCTGCCCAGAGGGAGAAGGACCCCCATCCACAGCCGAGATCAAGGACCTTCTGTCCTGGATACATTTCGGCACGCCGGGAGGTAAGTTCCAGCATGGCCTCCTCAGCCCCATCAAGGGTGCCCATGCCTTCCGGCCAGTAGCAGCAGCTGTACTTTCTGCGGCTTCCGAGAAAAGCCGAGAAGAACTCTTGCGGAAGCTCATAGTGTTGAGCGTTAACCCTGGCCTGCTCAATAGCCATGGAATTTCGTCCCATCTCATGGACGAAGGACGCCTTCCTTTTCCTCAAGCCCGAGGGGTTGCCCTTCCAGAGATCATTCCTTATCCTGGAGAGCCTTTTTCTTATCCCATACCGGATGACCCCATCAGGCAAAAGCCCCTTTTCCGCAAGGCCCACAAGAACCATTGGTATCAGCGTCCCCTGGGGAACCAGGGGATGAAGGGGCTGGTATTCTCCATGTATCTTCTATATCCGGGCTGGCTTTTGGCAAGTTTTTTCTCCAGCATGGGGATGCCCGATACCTTGAGAAGAAGGAAGGTAATGGCAGCGGGACTTACCAGGGCGGTGAATCCACCCTCCAGGGAAAGGGCCATGAGAAAAAGTCCCCACCACATGGTGGCTTCCCCGAAATAGTTCGGATGCCTGGTATATCTCCAGAGACCGTACTTCATGACCTTCCCCTTGTTGGAGGGGTCCTTCTTGAACTGGTATAACTGGAAATCCCCCACTGACTCGAAGAAGAAACCCGTTCCCCATACCAGGAGCCCCAGCCCGTCAAGCCATGTGAGTCCCCTTGTCGGGTGGAGATTGATGAAGATCACGGAATAGGCTATGAGTATCATCAGGGCACCCTGGAGCATGAAGACCTGGAAGAAACTTCTCAGGAGGAAGTACTTCCCCCATTCTTCCCTCCACTTGGCATAACGATAGTCCTCTCCCCTCCCGAGGTTCCTGAAATAAATGTAGATGGCCAGTCTCAGGCCCCACAGGGTTACAAGTCCGGTGGCAAGTACCTGCCTGGCCTCGGCATAGCCAGATGAAAGAAAGAATGTCAGAAAAGCAAGAAGGACGAATCCTCCACCCCAGGCAATATCCGCAAGGGAATTGTCCTTTCTTATAACTGCTATGAGGAAAAATGCCGACATGTAAAGAAAGACCGAAAGCACTATCATGGGCACCACATCCATACTATGCACCTCCCCAAAGGTCCGGATCTGAATTAAGTCGGCTATTTATTAAGGCATTGTGTCATTTCGATAGAAAGTCATACGATATCATACTACCATTTTTCACCTTTACGAAAAAGTCCTTCTTCTTCCTCCATTTCCTTTATAATGAAGCACTCAAACCTGCTTTCCCGAAATTTACAGGTCATCCGAGAGAGGGAAAAACTCCTGCTTCTTCGGGTATGATATGATTTCATCAAGATAATGAAATAATAGAGACCAGGAGAGTTCCCATGATCATCCGAAATACCGCATTGGCTGGCCTGCTGCTTCTTGTAATGGTCATGGCTGGAGGAAAGATCTACTCCATGAAGGGCCCTTCCACAGATTCTCTTCCGGAAGGTTACTCCTTCGGCCTTAACAATGGGTTTCTGGCACCCTGCAGAAATAGCCCTAATTGCGTATGCACCGACTATGAAGACGCTCATTATATGGAGCCTGTGACTATGGATGAAGGGAAATGGCTTTCCATTAAAGGGAACCCCCACCTGTTTGATGAGTGCCGTTTGATCTCATCAGAACAGAATTATCTCAGGTTCGAGTGTGAATCCTCCTTTTTCAGGTTCATTGACGATGTGGAGCTTTTCTACGATGAAGCTGGATCCCTTCTGAGATTTCGCTCGGCTGCAAGGCTGGGATATTACGATCTGGGGGTGAACAGGAAAAGAATGGAAAGGCTTAGAACCTTTCTTACCTCTCCTGAATGACCTCCGGAAGAGAATAGGGGTGATCACATGATAGGCCTGTTCCTGGGCGTCCTGGCACTGGGCATATACCTGTTCATTCAAGCCAGGGCAAAACACTGTCCCAAGGGTTGTCACGGTTGCGGGAAATGCATGGAGGACAAAGAGAAAAAAGAGAACGGCCCTGAATGATATCCAGGAGCCTGACTAGCTGGAGGTAATTCTATGTTCAGAGACAAATGGAAGAAAAGATATGCCCTTATCCTGATAGCAGTTTCCCTTGTGCTGTATGTGCTTCACTTCCTGATCTTCCATGATACGGCTTTTATCTTCCGGCTCATGATAAACAATCTCGCCTTCGCTCCTATTTCAGTCCTTTTCGTGACCCTTTTCATAAATGAGATAATGGACATCCGTAACCGCCAGGAACGGATACAGCGGTCATATCTTGCCCTGGGGACCTTTTTTCATGAGATGGGAACAGAGCTGCTCTACAGGTTATCCCGCCTGGATACCAGGAAAGAGGTCCTTGAAGAGGCTTCAGGCATCGATGAAAGCTGGCAGGAAAAAGATTTTGAAGATCTGAAGAAGACCATGGCTTCGGGAGAGATCTGTCTTTCCTGCGGAAGAGAACACCTGGCATCCCTTTCAGCACTTCTCCTTTCTGAAAAGGACCAGATCGTCCAGATGCTTGCCAACCCGGCCCTGAAGGAACATGATTTTCTCACGGACATGCTCTGGTCCGTCTATCATCTTTGCATGGAACTCCTTTCCCGCGGAGACCTTACCTCCACAACGGGAAGAGACCTGGACCACCTGGAGAAAGACGCGGAAAGGGCCTACGGTCTTCTCTGCATTGAATGGATAGAATATATGAAACACCTGAAAGAGGAATACCCCTACCTTTTCTCCTTTGCGAGCAGGACCAATCCCTTCAGGGAGGAAAGAAAAGTAACCCTCTGATCATATCTCCCGATGGGGCCAGAAGAATGGGCTATCAATTAAGACCCAGGTCCTGCTGGATGCCCCTATCTATTTCTCCCGGAAGCTTCTGCCCAAGGAGACTTCGCATCTGGGAGGCGTTCCTCACTGCATAATTCCTGAAACAGTTGTTGAACATGGCGTATACTACGGAGACCTGTGACGAAATTTCATGTATAGAGTTCTTCCAGGGTATGAGTTCCTCTTCGCTGTAAAGATACCTGAACCTCTCCTGAACCGGGGCACCTCTTCGGGACCAGCTTTCCCTGTTCCTGCCGTGGAATCTTACCACCGAGCCCCAGGAAGCGGTCAGGAATCTTTCAGGCGGGACAGTCCACTCCAGGTCCGGTTCGTCCACGATGACATAAGCCAGGTTGAATTCCCTCAGGAGGTCAAGGAATTTTTCCCTGTTGCTTCCCTCGAGCCACGTTCTGTTCCGCACCTCCACGGCCACCTTGAAAGGTGTGGCCACTTCAGCAACTCTCCTCATGTATTCGGTCATTCTTTTTGAAAAACCTGCCCAGGGCGGGAGCTGAAAGAGCAGATAACCCATACGCCCCATCTGATGGAGCGGTTTTATGACCCGTTCAAAATACTTCCAGAGTTCCACCCTCAACGGTCGGGGTATCTCGGAAAACTTGAGCCTTCCGGAACCGTCCGGAGGAGGAATTTCTTTCCTAAGCCATGAAGGGAGAGACCCATGGTTCACGGAATGGA
Source organism: Synergistales bacterium (assembly GCA_016927765.1). Classification (GTDB taxonomy): domain Bacteria; phylum Synergistota; class Synergistia; order Synergistales; family JAFGMB01; genus JAFGMB01. The sequence goes on along the minus strand of JAFGMB010000134.1, from coordinate 5,519 downwards.
AGGTAAAAAGCCCGAAGGCCTTGATATTGAACCTGAAATCGGGGGGGGTCCTGGCAGCCCAGTTATAGACCGTTGCCTCATCAGGAATGGCATAAAAGGTACTGTCCACCTCAACGGTCCTGAATTGTCCGGAATAGAATTTCAGCCTTCCCGAAGGGTCCGACAAACCCTTGGGGTACCAGCCGCTTCCAACAAGGGTCCTGTCCGCCCAGGAGCAGGTCCCTACAAGGATATTATCCCCCTCTTTCTGCTCCTGCTTCATGGCCTGTTACTCCAGCTCCTCCCGTTCAAGGAAATACATATCTCCTTGCAAGGATCACCGCGTGCATCTGGTGCTGGGTCACATCTATCCTCAGGAGAGGCTCCCTGCCGTGGTTCTGGACCCCACCAATGGCCAGGGGATCATCGGTGGAATGACTCCTGATAAAGGAATTCGCCCATGGACTGCCCACCTGCCAGGTACAGAGCTTTCCGAGCCCCTTTTCAATGGTGTTCCTGAATTTCCCGGCATCTTCAGACTTTCCGGTCTTCCTGGCCCACTCATAGGCAGGTATTATTCCTTCATAGGCGTAGGCCGTGTTCCTTGTCCTGCCCAGGGTCCTGTGGACATCGATCATCCAGTGGCTCAATTCCATAAGCCTTTCGCCGTATTTCAGGGTGTCCTTCCAGCCCGAATGGGCAAGCTCGAAATAAGCCATGGAAGCCCACTGGAAATAACCCTTTGTGACAGCGGAATCCCTGTCCTTCTTAAGGGCAAGGACCACGTTGTTCCAATAACCTTTCTCGGCAGAATCGAGGATAATGGGGACAAGGTCCTTCCTGTCAAGGTACCGTGCGGCCTTTACAAGGGCAAGTAGCGCTTCACCGTCAAAATAGGGGGATGAAGGCCCATAGGGGATACCGTTGAGAAAAAGGAATGATCTGTGCCACAGGCCACTGGGATCCCTGGCCTCGACCAGGAACTGGAGATATTCATCCAGCAGTTTCCGGAGATCACTGTATTCCTCCGGAGAGATCCTTTCTTCAGCTGCCCTGAGAAAATCGATCAGGGTCAGGGCGCAAAGGGCCACTGTGCCTGTACTACCAGCACTTTCATCGGGGTAAACCACATAACGGCTTCCGGTGGATCTGACTTTCGAACGGTCCCTGAAGAATTGGAGGGCCTTCCTTATAGCTTTTTCGGTCTCACCGTCAGGTGAGTCCTGGTAAATGAGGGCGATACCCCATGCGGCTCCAGCCTGTCTGACCTGGTTATCACCCCTGGAAAAGGTCTTGTTGATCCAGTCATATTCATAGGTGAAATTGCCTTCTTCTTTCTGGTGGGAAAGCAGAAAAGATCTGCCCAGTTCCAGTGACCTGTCCAGGATCTTCCTGTCAAGGACTGCCTCTGAACAGGTCATACCGGAAAAGAAAATGATCGATAACACCAGTAAAGTGGTTATTCCTTTCCTCACAGATACCACTCCTTTCTCTTCCTGGCACAGGACTCAGTCTAACTGGAGGGAAAGATAGTATCCCCTGTCGTCTTTACCTGTCCGGCATTTTTCACTTGCCCTGTCCAGTCCCTTATCGGCGAGGATGGACGTAAAGAGCTCGAACTCCCGGTGATCAAGGGGTCTTCCCTGATACCTGGTTATGTAATTGTCGGTGATGATAGGGTAAAGGCGCAGCTCCCGTGCCAGGGGATCCCCGCCCGTCCCGAGGACCAGGTCTGCCATGATGCTGAAAGGTGCCACTTTTGCCTTTGCGTACCTTCCGGGAGAATTAAAAATAAAATTTCCCAGCCCATATACTATCCAGCGGTCACCATATCTTTCAACTTCCTGCATCATATGCGCACCATGACCTATAACAAGGTCCACACCTGCATCGACAAGATCATAGGCCATGGTTTTCTGCCGGGAGTCACTCCAGGTGTAGTTGGAACCCCAGTGGGGAAAGTAGACTATCATGGCAAGGGGGTTATCTTTCCTGATCTTCTGGACATGATCTTTAAGGGCTGTAACGTCCACAGGGTTGACCCCTCCGCCAGAGGGAGAAGCATAGAAATGGTATTCCCTGTCATACTTTCCGAAATACTGGAACCCTGAAAAGACATAGAGATCCAGTACACTTTCCCCCAGCTGCAGAGAAAAATGGCAGGGCCTGGATGCTTCTTCAAGGTCAAGTCCGGCACCGAACCATGCAATACCATGATCTTCCAGGGCCCCCAGAGTATCTTCAAGACCCGGGATCCCGTAATCAAGGGTATGGTTGTTGGCCAGGGCCACAGCCGTTATCCTGTGATCCCGCAGGGAAGACGCAGCCTTGGTGGGGTGTCCCCAATGGAGATAGGTCTTGTTCTGTCTCGGCTCATCAAGAGAGAGGGTAAGGGGAGTCTCCAGGTTGGCCACCACCACGTCAGACTTCATAAGGAATTGTCCCAGATAGCGGAAGGAGACCTCGTATCTTCTGTCACCCCTGATATCGTGGATACCTTTTATATCATGGTAACTTTCCCCAAAAGCCGTATCTCCCAGGAAGAGAACATGTTTTTCGGTCGCTGGGGTGTTCCCCCATGCCGGCATGACCAGAAGGAGGGACATAACCAGGAATGAGGATAAAAATAAAACCCTGGAAGACCCTGCTGAGCTGCTGACCCTGGTCTCATTCAGCGGTTTCATTGAGATACCCTATGATACTCGAGAGATTGTGCTGCACATAATCGATCCGGATCTCAGAAGCGGTAAGGCTTTCCCTGAACCCTCCCATGGCCTGATGGGGATCCGGAAAATAGAAAGCGCTCTCCGGAAATACCTGGGTCATCAGCTGAAAGGCGATCCCCTGTTCCACTGCCTGTAAATAGGCTTCCGCCCTGTCAGGGAACCCATGATCCCTGGCCAGCCTGTAAGCCGCCACCAGCCCTTCCGACCTGGTGGCGGTCGGTGTGGACCTGGGAGGTCTGTAATAGCTTCCCATCCAATCGGGGAACTGGGGTGACATGTTCTGGGAGCCGGTAATGGCATCAGCGATACGGAAGCCATGTTGAAGGTAAAGGTCATCCTTTCTGAACCTGTATAGCTCGTTAAGACCGTAAAGAAGCCAATGATCGTGAGGTAACCGGGAAAGGGGTTTTCCCTTGTCCCGTTCCAGGATAAGATACCTTGCCGCTTTTTCAGCCACATCCAGCCACAGGGGATTTCCGTCTATCCCGTGGAACCGGACCAGTGAAAAGATGGCTTCACCGGGATAGTAGGAGGACTCGAAATCCGATACCTTTCCCTGGGGCCAGGACTGCTTGTGGACCAGGAAATCCCCTTTCTCACCCTGGGTGAGGTACATCCACCGTGCCAGCAGTTCCATTTCATCCCGGAACCTGTCATCCCCTGTCAGAGAGGTATACTTGGTCATGGCCAGCAGGGCCAGTGCATTTCCTCCAAGCTTCAGGTATCCATCCTCCACTATCATGCCCACGGAGATGCCCTTGATGGTAGCTTTGAAGAAGGATGCCTCCAGGTGTTCAAAGGCCTGTATAGCCCTTTCTAGTATCTCCCTGTCCCCAGTGAATTCGTAAACCTCGAGCATGGCATAGATCGTCCCGGCATGGCGCAGGATGTTATACCCCCTGTTGTTCCTGTCCCTGTCAGCCTGGTAACTGTAAACGAACCGGCCACCGGGAAGGACAGAACCGGCCAGGTACCGTCCTCCTATTGCAATACTTTCAAGGAGAAGCCCCCTTTCAGGGAAGCTGATCATCCTGTGCCCCCTGTAAAGGGGCAGGACCTGCTCGCCGTCACAGAAGACGGCATTGCTGTAAAAGGACCTGACAGTGCTGTTTCTGTTCAAAGGGCTGAGAAATACCTTCCCGGCTTTTTTTCGGACAAGCTCTTCAAGACCTGCCATGGGTATTCTGCCCTTTTCGTCCATGGTACCTGAAAAGATAAGCTCCGAGGGAGTAAAGACATATGCTGGAGGATCTCCTTCAAGGATCAGACCCTCGAGACCCGGTTCCAGCTGAATGTAACTGGCTCCCTCAAGAGGTTTCCTCTCGGAAACTTCCCGGATAAGGTCGATCAGAAGGTATCTCAGGTTACCAACCTTTTCTGCTCTCCCACAGGCATCATGGACTGCATCAAGAGGATCTTTGCCATAACCCGGGGAAACCGTAAAAGGTTTTCCTCCATCCGACCAGGATATAAGCACCGATGGGAGGGACCGGGGAGGTGCCGCACTTTCAGGGGTTCCTTCAACAGGGCTGGCCAGACCGGAAAGGTCATCCCATGCGGCATTACACAGCTCGATCCCATCTTCATAAGGTTTCTCCGAAAGATGGGGATGCTCTTTCCCGGCATCGGAAGGAAGGTCCGCGGATAAACCGGCAGAAGATAAACAGCATGTCATTAAAAAGAAGATCAGTATACTAAAAGGCAGGATCTTGTGAATTCCTGTATTTCTCAAAATCATCACACCCAATATCTCTATAAAAGTCCAGAGCTCTGAACGTGTTCAGAGCTCTGGACAATTAACATAAAACAGGCATCAAGCCTGTTAATACTCGTCTTTGGGGCTCCATACCTGCCAGACTTTTCCCACCAGGTCGATCCCGGGCTTCAGGATCTTTCCGCCAGGCTTCCATCCGGAAGGCGTAGCCTGGGAACCCTTGGATTCCCTCACCAGCTGGTAAGCCTGGATCTGCCTGAGGGTTTCCTTAACATTTCTGCCTACAGGCGGAGTAAGGACCTCCATGGCCTGGATGACCCCGTCAGGATCGATGAGAAAGCGACCCCTCACGTCCACCCCGGCATTCTCATCATAAACTCCATATACCGAACCCACTTTACCACCACTGTCGGAGGCCATGGCAAAGGGAACTCCTCCCTCAACCATCTTTGACAGCTCCACATCGTTCCAGATCTTGTGAACGAACTGGCTGTCCACGCTCATGGAAATGACTTCCACACCAAGATCCTTGAACTGGGGGTAATGCTCGGCAACTGCCGAGACCTCTGTGGCTCAGACAAAGGTGAAATCACCCGGATAGAAACACAAGGCCACCCACTTCCCAAGATGATCGGATAATTTCACCTGCACGAACTTATCCCTGTGAAATGCCGGAGCAGTGAAGTCTGGAGCTTTTTTACCCACCATCACTGTCATCTTTTCAACCTCCTTCCTGGATTCCTTTTGCTGTGGTGCTTCGGGTTCAACTGGCGAAGACACAGCCGCTGATTCGACGGTACATCCCGTTTTCTTCTCTTCCATGGTCTACCCTCCCTTGAAAAGGATGAGTCACAATCTTTGTTTATTATACTATTACTCCTTTAATAAGGTAACAATCATTATCTGTTTAAATTCCTTAAAAGCTCGGCCCTTTCAGCCAGTGTGAAAAGGGTAAGGCCCTTTGCTCCAGGAAGAGCAGCGGTCATTCCTTTGGCCCGAACCAGTTTCCTCATGAAAGTGCCATCATGAACAGTATGAACGGCGCAGGAAGGACTTCTCCCCTGCAACAGAACATTGGGAGTATCAAAAAGTTCCGCCAG
>JAFGMB010000133.1 GCA_016927765.1 Synergistales bacterium | reverse complement strand
GTCTCTTCCCCGAAAACAGCATGGACCTTCCTTTCGATATCTGAGGATATTTTATGGGCCTCCACCAGTGATAGATGCCTGTCTACCATAAGATGGGCTTCAATGGCGAAATATGGCCCTATTTTGCGGGTCCTGAAGAGATGGACATCCCTGATATCAGGGAATGAATTGAAGGTGGAAAGGATCTTTTCTTTCATATCCCTGTCAAGGGAAGCTTCCAGCAATTCGTTAAGACTTTCTCCCAATATGCCAAGGGAAACCCTGATCACGAGGACACTTACTATGATCGCAGCTACAGGGTCCAGGATCCTCCAGTTCTCGCCCAGCAGGATGGCACCGCCGATACCGGCGAAGGTACCTATGGAGGAGAAGGCATCAGAACGGTGGTCCCACGCCTTTGCAACAATAGCGGGGCTATTCAGTTCCCTCCCTTTCCTGACCGTATAACGGTACAGGGACTCTTTCAGTACAACTGAAAGAAACGCGGCTACAAGGGCTATATTCCCCGGTCTTAAAACAGGATAGCCTTTGAAGAAGCAGAAGATATTCCTGACCCCTGACCAGAGGATACCCAGACCCGCCAGGAAAAGAAAAATACCGCATAGGGCAGAAAGAAGGGTTTCCACCTTACCATGACCATATTGATGGGTGCTGTCCGCTGGTTTGTCCACCACTCTGAAACCAAATAGCACAATAATATCAGTTATGAGGTCAGATAAAGAATGAGTGGCATCGGCTATCATGGCCGCACTGTTACCCAAAAAACCGGCAAGATATTTGAGAGCTGTAAGTAAAAGGTTAAGCACTAATCCTATCAATGTAACTTGAGAAGCTTCCCCGGCCCTGGTTCTTTCAGTCAATATTCCTCATCCTTCCAAAGGATCTCCTGTAAGTCTAATTCTACAACCTTTAAGGATGTGAAAAAAAAAGATCCGGTGATCTCACCGGATCTTTGATCTATAGCCTGGATCGAAACCTATTGATTTTCTGCTTCCTTCCTCAGTATTTGCGCCCGGTCAGTCCTCTCCCACGCAGGCATGGGATCCAGGTCTATCCGCCCCATATGTCCATAGGCAGCTATTCTGCGATATTGCGGTTTCCTGAGTTCCAGATCCCTTATTATGGCGGCAGGCCTGAAATCAAAATGTTCCATCACCAGTTGAGTTATTTTGCTGTCACTGATCCTGCCCTCGCCAAAAGTATCTACCATTAGAGACACGGGATGGGCTACCCCGATCGCATAGGCCACCTGGATCTGGCATTTGCTGGCAAGTCCCGCAGCGACGACATTTTTAGCGGCGTATCTTGCCATATAAGCTCCAGAGCGGTCAACCTTGGTGGGATCTTTTCCTGAAAAAGCCCCTCCTCCGTGGGAAACCCAGCCTCCATAGGTATCAAGGATTATCTTTCTGCCTGTAAGACCGGTATCGGCCATGGGGCCCCCCTTGACGAATCTTCCTGTGGGATTGACAAGGATCCTTGGGTGATCCTCCATGAAAGATCCCGGAAGAACGGGGTCTATGACATGTTCCACTATATCGGCACGGATCTCTTTGGGATCCACATCGGGGTGATGCTGGGCAGAGATTACCACGGTATCGGCCCTTACAGCCTTGCCATCATGATACTCCAGGGTGACCTGTGTTTTGCCATCCGGCCTGAGATAAGGAATGATCTCATGTTTCCGTACAAAGGCAAGTCTCCTGGAAAGCCTGTGTGCAAAAGCAATAGGCATGGGCATGAATTCTTCAGTCTCGTCCGTGGCAAAACCTACCATCATTCCCTGGTCACCTGCGCCGATCTTGTTGATCTCGGCATCTGTCATATTCCCTTCACGCATCTCAATCGCCTTGTCCACCCCCTGCGCTATATCCCCTGACTGTTCATCTATGGCTGTCAAGACCGCGCAGGTATCCCCGTCAAAACCATATTTTGCCCTTGTATAACCTATATCCTTGATGATCTCCCTCGCTAGACGTGGTATGTCCACGTAGGTGGAAGTACTGATCTCACCAGCCACCATAACAAGCCCTGTGGTTACAAGACACTCACAGGCTACTCGTCCCATGGGATCATCATGAAGTATGGCATCGAGAACACCATCGGATATCTGATCTGCAACCTTGTCAGGATGTCCTTCAGTAACAGATTCCGAGGTGATCAGAAAACCCTGTTTTGTCATTTATCCGTCCTCCTCAAAATATATGTGATACTGTTTCTAAATTCATAAAGGCCGATCAAAAAAGGCCCTTCCAGAGGAAGGGCCTTTTTGCTCAAGGTTATTCCTCTCTTATCATCCAGCCTACCTCAGGCTGCTGGTGTTGGCACCGTACACCCTTGCGGGCAGGTTGCCGGGCTTCATCGGGCCAGTCCCTCCACCTCTCTGGATAAGAGCAAATCTTTATTAAAATGCCAACTGAGAATTATAAACTTCTTTCATGCTATGTCAACCAGATTTCTACTGTTTTTTGGCAGGATCAAAAAAAACTGCCCCCGAAAGGGGGCAGTAGCACACAGTTTTCTGACCGTATCGGTTTTCCCTATTTGCAGGGAGAATAGCCACAGCTGAAACAATAGGCACAACCCGATATCATTTCCATGGGACTCCCACACTCGGGACAGATCTTCTGGTGATCCTCTTCCCCGTCCTTTTCATGGCCCATGAGCTTTTCAAGAAGCATGGCCAGCGCATCCGGGATAGAACGTACCACGTGCTTTTCATCACACTGGAACATCCAGTACTCTTTACCCGAGATGCCTCTAAGGGTGGCGATGAAGTCCTCGATCTTGCCGCCGCTTCGCAATCCTATGGATATGACCCTTGAAAGAGCTTCGGTCATGGCGGTCATCTCAGAACCGCTCTTTCCTATATTCGCAAATACCTCAAAGGGATCGTTGCCGTCAAAATTGAGAGTTACATAGATACTGCCCCACGGGGTGGTTTCCTTGATGGTCTTGCCGAAAACAACAAGCTTGGACCTTTCCTTGACCTGACTGGTATGCTCCACGGCTGTCTCGGCCTTTTTGACCTCGATGGGCTGGTAGGAACGTGAACCATCCCTGTAGATAGTGATACCCTTTGCGCCCTGCTTGTAACACATCTCGTAGACGGTCTTCACATCATCCACTGTGGCGGAGTTCGGAAGGTTGACGGTCTTGCTTATGCCGCTGTCCACTACCTGGGAGAAAATGCCTGTAACTTCCACATGTTCTCTGGGGGGGATATCATGAGCTGTCACGTATACAGGATCGGACAGTTTCCCACTTGCATGTAATTCCTGCTTCTGTTGATCGGTAACAAGTTTGTGGAAAAATTCCCTGACTTCAAAACCTTCGCCGTTGGAAGAGGAGATCTTTCTTGTCCAGGACCATGCAAAATTCGGCTCGATCCCAGGGCTTGCATCAAGGAGCATGGATATGGAACCGGTGGGAGCAACGCTCAATCTCCTGCTGTTCCGCAACTGCCCTTTAATTAGGGCTGATATGACCTGCTTTGAAAGGGCAAGACCCTTGTCCGGGGACCCTGAGAAGGATAAAAGAGCTTCCAGGGTATTGACCAGCGTATAGGGGATCGTCTCAGACATGCGCATCCTCTTTACGAGGCTCCCGAATGTCTCCTCATCCATGGCCTCTATCCACTCTTCAGAAAGGAACTCACCGTCTCCGAACTCTTCCCTGAACCGCTGGAAAAGACTACCCACCAGGTGGGATTCCGGAAAGGCTTCTTTCGACATTTCAGATGTTATACCCATGGTGGCAGCAAGAGCTCCTGCCGCCATCTTATCTCCGATGATCCGACAGAAATCATTGAATTCATCGGATCCATATCTCATTCCGAGAAGAAGAGCCGCATCGGCCAGACCCATAAGACCCAATCCGACAGGACGGATCTTCTTCGTCCTGCTCTCGATCTTGGCGAGGGGATATGAACACGCATCGATCACAAGATCCAGGTAATACATTGACCTGAAGACCTGGTCAATGAAATCTTCCATGTCGAAGTGCAACAGGCCTTCTTCATCGGGTTCCACAAAAGCTTCCAGGTTTATGGATCCCAGGTTGCAACTGGTGTAATTGGGCAACGGCTGTTCACCACAGGGATTAGTTGAATCTATCCTCCACTGTTCATCCATTTTAAGTATATTGTCAGCATTGGCCCGATCGATGAAGAATACCCCTGGATCTCCTCTTTGCCATGCACTGCCGCATAGCTTTTCCCATAGGTCCCTTGCTTTTACTGTCCTCAGTACAGAGCCGTCATATCTGGAAATAAGGGGGAAGTCTTTGTTCTTTTCTGCAGATTCAATTAGTGCGTCGGATACACAAACAGAGATATTGAAGTAGGATAGTTTGCCATCCTCGACCTTTGCATCGATGAATTTCTCTATATCAGGATGATCGTCAAAAAGCATACCCATAAGGGCCGCTCTCCGCCTTCCCCCCTGAACCACAACAGACCCCATGGTATTCCAGGTCTCCATGAACGAAACAGGACCACTTGCCTGGCCTCCTGTCCCATGATCTATATCAGATCCGGATTCACGCAGGTTGCCGAAGTTTCCACCTACACCTCCACCGAACTTGCTTATTGTAGCGGCATCCTTGACCGAATCGAAGATACCGTCAATACTGTCGGGTATATCGATAACAAAGCATGCGAAAAGCTGCTGATTGGAAGTTTTCGAACTGAAGATACATTCATAATCCTCGAAAGTCATATTATCAGGAGAGCAATATATCTTCTCCGCCATTTCAGGCTGATTTGTCAGGCCTGCTGCTGAACCGAAAAGACAGGGCGAGTTGAAGAGGAAGCGCCTGTTAAGAATATCGTTGAAAATGTTTGTTTCCAGCGTGATGAGCCAGGATAAAGCCTTGGGATCATCCTTGTCAAGATAATTGGTTTCAGCACTTGCTATAGTCCTTGCAACTCTTCTTGCAAACTCTTCAAAAGACTTTTCTTTTCGTATCTCTCCTGTGGAAGCATCATATACATCCGCAAAATAACGCTGAGAGAGAAGCCACCTCGCATTTTCCGAAAGACGGTATTCTGATGGGTTCTCCAGGGTATGCATGTCAACTTGTGGGTCGAAACGCTCTCGGAATCTCTTGATCATTTCCTTGCTACCCTCCTCTTGGACATGGATATCAGAGATAAAGAAAGATATCCCTTCAAAATTGCGGCTCCATGGGATATCAGTGTGAAGAATGGAATAAAAACACAATATATGGTGTAGTGTGCATATAAAGGGTAGCACAAGTAGTGTTATTTGCGCAAGAAGGAAGTTGGAAAACCAGGGGTGTTCTGACCCTGTTACGGGCAAATAAAAATCATTTCCATGGGCAGGAAAGCTTTTTTCTCAATTTTGTTTTCTTCAGGTGAAGGATCAGAGTCGCGCGATGCTTCTCTGATATTTACGCGATCCATCATCTTTGGTAGAAAGCCTTGAAAAACTGGGATGGCCTTCACCTTCAATCGCTGCATTCAGGGACTGATGACGCCTGAATATTCCAAGCCTGTCCTCCGGGTGCGGTTTTTATGCACTTAATACAGCAGAGGCTACCGAAGAGGGAAGAGAAACATATGAAAACCTTTTTGTTACCTGCTACCGCTGGCGGACCCGGGGCCATTCTGCGTTACAGCCTCTCGTCCTGGATCCACCATCAGACAGGTAATGCCTTTCCCTGGGGCATCATTACGGTCAACGTGCTGGGCTGCCTGATCTTCGGTCTCTTATGGATCCTTGCCGAAGAAAGGTTCCTTCTGTCCAGGTCGGTCAGCATAATTGCCCTGACAGGTTTTGTAGGCTCCTTCACGACTTTCTCCACTATGGCCTTTGAAACCATAACCCTATTCAAGACTTCCAGCCTTTGTTCTGCACTTATCTATCTCGGGACCGGTCCTTTCCCTGGTATCATGGCAGCAATTGCAAGGACCGGGATAGCTAATACCATCTGATCGAAGCAAGGCAGCCCTCATGCTGCCTTGCTTCGGTTGTTACTGTATTTTCAGTTCCTTTATGATGGACATCCAGGCATCTAAACCCAGCTCGATCAGTTTTGCCTCCGAAGGGATCCCTTTCTGATCCCATCCGAGGAACTGGTAATAGAGATCCCTGGCCTTCCAGAAATCCCCTTCGGGTACGCTTTTACCTTCCAGGGGCCCTTCCGGAATGGGTTCGAAGAGCCTGTCCGGGAGAATATCATCTTTTGCACCGAATCCGAGCTTCAGATTTACCAGCCGGGCGGCTGTAAGTCCCCTTTCCGCCATCTTCATGAGCTCCCAGAGCGACGTTTTCCACCCGAGGGCCGATTCCACGAGAGAAGGCACAAGAGTATGGGGAAAATAGCCCCTGGAAGCAAAAACGAAATAACACATTCCCAGGTGATTCATCATGCTCCAGCTGAGCCAGAGGTATGTGACGGCTCGTGTCTTTTTTTCATCCAGGCTCAATGTAGGAAGGGCTTCCGTAACTCCAAGGCATTTTACAGCCTCCATAGGAACGGACCCTTCCTTCGAGAACAATGGGTCATGAGGGAACTGCATGTGGTCGGCCCCCCCAGGGGCAAGAGCATAGGCCAGTGCAAGACCGTATTTGCCTCTGGGATCATGAAGGGGAAGTTCCTGCCCCTTAACATGGAGGGCAAATTTTCCGCTCCCTTTTCCGATCCTTTCCGAAGCCCTTCTGACCCCCTCTGCAAGGAGATCCCCTATTCCCTCTCTTGCCGCGATCTTCCTTACAAGGGGGAGCAGCCCTTCCGTATCACCAAATCCTTGTATTTCTGCCTCTTCAGGGGAAAGGATACCCTCCTCAACACATTCCATCCACCAGGCAATTGTGGCCCCGGTGGATATGGTATCCAAACCTGTGCGGTTACATATCTCGTGTGCCTTCGCTATGGTTTCCAGGTCGTCAATGCCGCAAAGTGGCCCAAAGGCGCCTATCGTTTCATATTCAGGCCCTCCGTAGGTGGGATCCACATCGTGTTTGCCCCCTGAGACCACCCTTTTACATCTCACCGCACAGCTGAAACAGGCGTAACGATCGATAAGCATGTTCTCGTTCATGTACCTGCAGCCTACTTTCGAGGCTCCTTCGAAAACACCCTCCCTGAAATTCCTGGTGGGCAGCATTCCCACATCGTTATTGCCTTCAACCGAGGCAGTGGTCCCGAATTCACGTAAAGCCCAGTAGAAAGGGATGTCCTTCCAACCTCTGTAGGCCTCATGCATCTTCTTGAGGAGTTCCCTGTCAAAGGGTTCTTCCGGTTTCGGATGGGGGCAAGCTATGGCTTTTACCCTCTTGGAACCCATGACCGCTCCCATTCCCGTCCTGCCGTTAGCGTGGTGAAGGTCGTTAAGGACACAGGAATAGCGAACAAGTTTCTCTCCCGCCGGCCCGATCATGATCGCAGTGATCCTGCCGTGTTCCTCTTTGAGTTTATCCATGGCCGGACCGGTCTCCAGACCCCAGAGGAAGCCGGCATCCCTGATACTGACCTCCCCGTTCTCGACCCATAGATAAACAGGCTCTTCTGATCTTCCTTCCAGAACGATGGACTCTATTCCCTGCCCTTTGAGTCCGGGTCCGAAGTATCCTCCTGCTTCCGATTCCCCGTAAGCACCGGTGAGAGGGCTTCTTGCATATAATCCGTAACGGCTCAGGCCATGGAAAGCAAGACCGTTAAGGAGGCCGCAGGCTATTACCAATGGATTGTCCGGTCCCAGCGGATCGGTATCCCTTGAGAGTCTTTCTAGGAGCACCGGGAGCGCAAGACCTCTCATCCCGCCCCATTTCCTCGCATAGCTTTCAGGAAGTTCTTCCTTCCTGGCTGATCGGCTGGAAAGATCCACCCAGGTGCGTATACCCTTCCACAATGTCATATTCGATCCCTCCCTGCTCTATTGTGTTAAATGTTCACAGCCCTCTATATTGTAATGCACAATGGCTGATCCTTCCGAAATAATCGGTCCATCTATTCTACTGGTACAGGAATAATAATGGATTCCCCAAAAAGCCCATTAAGCCTATAATGCTCCATGTGACCCCTGTAAGTCCCATTTAAGGGAGATCCCATTGTCTTGCCGGAATGGTCTCTTCCCAGTTCTTATAAGATCATGACCCTGTAAAGGAGTGAATATACCATGGCTGGCAATTATGATTTTGATACCATCATCGACCGAAGCAACACCAGCTGCGAAAAATGGGATGGAGTTCAGGAAAGGTTCGGTGTCCCAGGCCTTCATGCCATGTGGGTAGCGGATATGGATTTCAAGGCCCCTCCAGAATTGATCCAGGTACTGGAAGAGAGGGTCCAACACGGTATTTTCGGTTACACAGGCAGGTTCGACCCCTATTACGGATCGATCGTGAACTGGGTAAAACGAAGACATGGCTGGGACATAAAGAAGGAATGGATCGCTTTTTCTCCCGGCGTGGTACCCGCTCTTTCAATGGCCCTTCTCGCCTTCACCCAACCTGGAGACAAGGTAGTGGTCCAGCCTCCTGTATATTATCCTTTTTTTAACGTTATCGACGGACGTGGAAGGACTATCCTCGAGAACCCCCTGAAATTTGAAAATGGCCGTTTTTCCATGGACCTGGAGGATCTTGAAAGAAAAGTCGACCCTTCTGTAAAAGTCATTTTCCTCTGCAGTCCCCATAACCCTGTTGGCCGGGTATGGACGAGGGACGAACTCGAAAGGCTTGGCCAGATCTGTATTGAGAATGACCTTCTTATCGTATCTGACGAGATCCATTCCGATATCGTCTTCAAAGGCTCAAAACACGTCCCCATGGCCAGCCTTTCAGAGGAGCTCGCAAAAAGGACACTGACCTGCATCTCTCCAAGCAAAACCTTCAATATAGCCGGACTTTCCACCTCAGCGGTCATAATCCCTGACCCCAGGATCCGTGAAAATTACCAGAGGGTGGTTGATTTTCTGCACATAGACAGTGGAAATGTCTTCGGAATACTGGCCCTGGAGGCATGCTACAGCCAGGGGGAACCATGGCTGGAGGAACTGCTGGTCTACCTGGAAGGAAACCTGGATCTCACAGAAGATTTCCTGGCCAGGAACATCCCCGGCATATCCCTGGTCCGCCCCGAAGGCACCTACATACCCTTGCTGGATTGCAGGTCTCTTTCAATGAGAGGGCCTGAATTACAGCAATTCCTCGTGGAAAAGGCCGGAGTTGCCCTTGATGGCGGAGACTGGTTCGGAACTGGAGGGGAAGGTTTTGCCCGTATAAATGTTGCCACCCCCAGGGCCCTCCTTCGGGAAGGCCTTGAAAGGATCAGCAGGGCAGTACAGGATCTCGGGTAAGCTCACCTTTTCAGGGGTATAACCCGGTAAAATACAGAAAGCAGGGACTTTCGGCGTCCCTGCTTTCTGTATCCTGCAACATCGGCATTGACAATGTTCAATCAGTGGCGATCATAACGTTGGAAGCCTTGATCACCGCATAGACTTCTTTGCCTTCCTTCAGATCCAGGTTCTGAGCCGATGTCTTGGTAATGATGGAGGTTAATACAGCTCCTCCGGGTAATTCAACCTGGATCTCGGAATTGACTGCCCCGTGTTCCACCTTCTTGATTTTTCCTTTCAGTGTGTTCCTTGCTGAGAACTTCATGGACGTCACTCCTCTCCATTAAAGCGGCCATCCGCCCTTTTGGCATTTACCTCTCCGTGTCTGCCTTCAAGCCAGCCCGTTCTGTATGTGTCGGAAGTCACGTCAAAAAATGGTACGAAAGGTTTGATATCAAGAAGAGGTGTACCATCTATTATATCAACATCTTCAACTATTAATATATTATCTCTCAATTCGATAAGTCTTACCACCGATAACCCTATGGGGTTGGGCCTGCAGGGGGCCCTGGTGGAGAACAGGCCTCTCTCACATGAATCCATGAAGGGAGTTACCGTCAGTTTATGCCCTTTTAAACAATGGAAGTAATAGAGAAGGTAAACGTGTGAAAATCCCTCGAGATCCTTCAATCCTTCAACGTAAAGAGGATCAAGGACCACCTCACCCCTTATGCCCCTCCCACCGGGAGGCTGAATAGGCATTCCTTCCCTGTTACTGAAAGGTGTTCTTATGTATCCGATAGGCTTGAAAAGAATTTCTTCTGTCATTTTCAGGATCCTTTCTGAAGATAAGGATAGAGGGCTTACCGGGCAATATTGTATTACACTCTGGTCTTTTCAACATTCCCTTGGGAGGTAATGTTACAATATACAGGTTTTTCATGTTTGATAAAAAGGCGGACCTGTGATGAACCTTAAACGATCAAGGGATAGTGCCACTTTCAAGGTAGTGCTTCTGAGTATCGGACATCTTCTAAACGACATCCATGGCAATTTCCTTGCCACCTTCCTCCCTTCAATCATCCAGAGACTCGGACTCTCCCTCACCCAGGCAGGAGTACTCACATCCCTTTCCGGTGTACTTAACCTGATAATGCAGCCCATGCTGGGGTATATGTCAGACAGGACACGCAGACCTCTGCTCATAGCTTTTGGACCGCTCATCACTGCTCTGGGAGCTGCCTTTCTCCCAGTATCCCCATCTTTTGGAATGGCTTTCATGCTTGTAGGCATCTGGTCGGCAGGTAGTGCCATGTTCCATCCCCAGGGTCTTGGGGCTGTCGGGTATGTTTCATCTCCAGGCAATATTTCCTTCCATCTGTCCATATTCCAGCTCGGAGGAACCCTGGGAATGACCCTGAGTCCACTCTACGCCATCGGATTGGTGAACATAATAGGGTACAGATGGATGCCCCTGGTATGCGTACTGCCCGTCACATTCCTTGCTGCTGCCTATTTTATACTGATACCCAGGGTCCATGAAAATCCAGCAGACACTGAAGGGGTAAAGGAAGGCATGTTCCTGACCATTTTCAGGGTCTTTCTAAAAGTCTGGCCCGTATGGTCCGCTGCCTTTACAAGGGACCTGTTCACCCAGGCCATAAGGTTCCTTCTCCCCATCATCATAGCCTCCAGTGGTGGAGGGCTCAGGGAAATAGGAACTACCCTCTTCTTCCTCAATCTTTCAAGGTCCATACTAACAGTAATTATCGCAAGGATATCCGACAGGGTCGGCAGAAAAGAAATACTCCTCTTCACCCTTTGGGTTACACCTGTTCTCATAGTCCCTTCCATCTACCTTAACGGAGTGGTCTCTTCTATCCTTCTCACCTCGGGGTTTGCCCTGGTAGGGAGCACCCTGCCGATAACGGCAGGTACGGCCCAGGAACTGGCCCCGGAAAACCGGAGTATCGCCGGTTCGATCCTTATGGGGCTTTCCTTCGGGTTGAGCGGGATGATGATGACCTTTATCGGGGGCCTGGCCGACCTGATAGGATTACAGAAGACCATGCTGATGGTAGCCCTGCTTCCTTTCATCTCTGTATTGATCGTCATGAAATACTGGCGGGAGGCCGGTTCAGATCCCCGGAATATCCAGAAATAGAGCCCTTAAGAGACATTGCTCTCCTTTGACTTATCAGGGGTGTGCTGTAGAATTAACAGCATGATGAAAAATAAATGGTTTCCCAATGATGAATGGTTTTCAAACGGCGCTGATGGTGAAGGAAGGCCTCCAAAAAGACCAAATTTCCCTTTCAGGATAAATAAACCTTTAATTCTCCTGATATTACTGGTCGGTATAGTGATCGTTGTCCTTCCTGCCTTTGCAGACTTCTACACCGACCTGATCTGGTTCAGGGCAAGAGGACTTTCAGGGGTCTTCTGGGTAAGGCTGCTCCCTCAATGGATCATTTTCCTTATAACCGGTGCGGTTGCTTTCATTCTGCTGTGGCTTAACTATGGAAGAGCTGCAAAGATAAGCAGACCCCTTATTAACCCCGATGTTCAGCGGTTCATAGGCACAAGGTTCGGAACCATCCTTGTCCTGGCGGTGGCAGGCATTTTCGCCATCGGAAACGGCCTCGCTGCCCGGGGGAACTGGGGCATGGTGCTCAGGTTCATTAACGGATCCTCTTTTGGCCATGTGGATTCCCTCTTCGGCCACGATGTGGGGTTTTACGTTTTCACACTCCCCTTCATTGCATTCCTCCAGAGCTGGCTGCTGAATATCCTGATCCTGTGCCTGCTCGGTTCCTCCGTCATCTATGTTGCAGCCGTGCTCCCCAGCATTCAGCAGGAAAGGCGTTTCCCCATACCCAGGCCTGCCCAGATCCATCTGACCCTGCTGGGTTTCTTTATCATACTCACCTGGGCTGCAGGGTACTGGATACAGAGGTATTACCTGCTTTATTCCTCCAGGGGTGTGGCTTTTGGGGCAAGTTATACTGACGTTCACGCAGACCTGCTTGCCCTGAATGTCATGGCCATCCTGACCGTAGTGGTGGCTCTGCTGCTTCTGGTGAGCATTTTCAGGAGCAAGACCTGGAAATTCTCCATAGGCCTTGTGGTAC
>JAFGMB010000132.1 GCA_016927765.1 Synergistales bacterium | reverse complement strand
CTTGATGTCCCTTATTGATACAGGTTCCTCGTCAACGAAATTCCTCCGGCATTCTTCCTGGCAGGGGGCAGGGCAGACCCGCCCGATACAGGCAGGAAGAGTGACATGGTGGTGAAGGGCATCCAGTGATTCCTGGTATTTACCCTGGGCTGCCAGGTTTACATATCCCTGTACATCCCCGTTGGCCGGGCATGTCAGGGTACAGGGAGGACGGCAGTCCCCCACGTGATCGGAAAGCAGAAGCTCCAGGGCGAGTTTCCTGGCCTTCCTGGCCCTTTCGGATTCAGTGGAGATCTCCATTCCGTTGGAAATGGCCATGGAGCATGCCCTTACGAGGCTTTTTGCTCCCTTGACCTCCACCAGGCAGACTGAACAACCACCATGGATGGAGAGATGGGGGTCATAACAGAGAGTGGGGATCTCTATCCCGCACTCCCCACAAAGATCGAGGATCTTTTGTCCTGGATAACCGTAGACTTCCTTTCCATTTAAAACTACTCTGACAGTTCTATCCATTCTACAGATATCCTCCTTACTCTACTGTAACAGCGCCTACGGGGCAGACTTCGATGCATTTCCCGCAGCGTACACAGATATCGTCGTTTATGACGTGGAGTTTCTTGACTTCACCTGTTATGGCATCAACAGGGCAGTTCCTGGCGCATTTAGTGCATCCGATACACTTTTCCGGGTCAATGGAATAATGGATAAGGGTTGTGCAGACCTTGGCAGGGCATTTTTTATCATCTATGTGGGCGAGGTATTCCTCTTTGAAATACTTCAGTGTCGTAAGGACGGGGTTAGGTGCTGTCTGGCCAAGGCCACAGAGGGAACCATCCTTTATCTGCACGGCCAGTTCGGCCAGCAGGTCGAGGTCTTCATGGGACCCATTGCCTTCGGAGATCCTTTCAAGTATCTCCAGCATCCGCTTTGTACCTATCCTGCAGAAAGGACATTTCCCGCAGGATTCCTTCTGAACGAAGGAGAGGAAGAATTTGGCCACGTCAACGATACAGGTGGTCTCGTCCATTACGACCATACCACCTGAGCCCATAATGGCACCAGTGGCATTGATGGATTCATAGTCCACCGGAGTGTCGAGCAGTTCCTCTGGAAGGCAGCCGCCGGAAGGCCCTCCCAGCTGGACAGCCTTGAATTTCCTGTTGTTGGGTATTCCTCCTGCTACATCGAAGATGACATCCCTGAGGGGCATTCCCATGGGAACCTCGGCAAGGCCTCCCTTGTTGATCTTTCCTGCAAGAGCGAACACCTTGGTTCCCCGGCTTTTGCCTATCCCGTACTTGGAGAATTCCCCAGAGCCATGGGTGATTATCCAGGGTATATTGGCAAGGGTCTCCACATTGTTGATGTTAGTTGGTTTGCCGAAGATCCCACTGTTGGCAGGGAAGGGAGGTCTGGGCCTGGGCATGCCTCTTTTTCCTTCTATGGAGGCTATCATGGCAGTTTCCTCCCCACATACGAAAGCGCCGGCGCCTTCCTTGATATGGATATCGAAACTGAAACCGGTTCCCATGATATTATCACCTAGGAAACCTCTTTCCCTGGCCTGTTCGAGAGCCCTATTGAGGTGTTTGATGGCAAGAGGGTATTCTGCCCTGCAGTAGATTATTCCTTCGTCAGCACCTATGGCATAAGCACCTACTGCCATGCCCTCCAGAACGCTGTGTGGATCGCCTTCGAGAACTGAACGGTCCATGAATGCTCCTGGGTCTCCTTCGTCAGCGTTGCAGACGAAGTATTTTTTATCGGCCTTTGCAAGGTGGGCGAATTTCCATTTCAGTCCTGTGGGGAAACCGGCCCCTCCTCTTCCCCTTAACCCGCTGTCCAGGATCTCCTGGATAACCTGCATGGGGGTCATTTCTTTAAGGGCCTTCTCAAGTCCCCGGTAACCTTCCCGGGCGATATATTCATCTATGTTCTCGGGATCTATCAGACCTGTATTTCTGAGAACTATCCTTACCTGGTTCTCGAGCCTCGGATTTTCAGGGGCTTCAGCTGAATTATTGAGGACCACATGTTCCTTCAGTATCTGTCCCTGATCTATATGTTTTTCCACAATTTCTTCTGCAAGGGCAGAGTCTACCTCGCCATAGGTGACGCAGACCCCGTCCTTTTCGATCTCAACAAGGGGTTCTTTATAACAGAAACCTATACAGCCCACTTTCTTGACTTCTACGTCATCTCTGCCGTCGAGCAGGGAATGAAGCTTGTCAAATACAGGGCCTCCCCCTGCAGCTATCCCGCAACTTGCCATACCTACCTTTACTATAGTTCTTGACAATAGAGACACCTCCGGATCAGGCCCTGGTGCGGTAACTTTCCAGAACCTGAATAGCCTTGTCTGGAGTAAGCCGTCCATGGACTTCGTTACCTACCATCATCACAGGAGCAAGGCTGCAGCAACCAAGGCAGGCTACGTACTGAAGAGTAAAGAGCCCGTCTTCAGTGGTCTCTCCATCCTTTACCTTGAAATGTCGCTGGATCTGTTCGCCTATCAGGGCAGATCCCTGAACATGGCAGGCGGTTCCCCTGCATACCCTTATCACATATTTCCCTTCAGGCTGGAGTCGGAACATGGCGTAAAATGTGGCTACCCCGAAAAGTTCCGCAGCCGGCAGGTCCAACTCCTTTGACAGAAAGTCCACTGCTTCTTCGGCTATGTATCCCAGTTCTTTCTGGACATCAGCCAACAGGGGGATGGTTATACCTTTTTTCCCTTTATATTTGTCAATCAAAGGTTCCAGTCTGGCCTCGAGGTGTTCAAGGCTTTCCGTTGTCAACGGCGTCATGCATTTACCTCCTCTTGAACTGTGATAATCTGTGCTTTCTGGAGTGTCTCCCAGAAAAACAATCATATTATACATATAATAATTGATTTAGAAAATGAAAATTAACTATACAATTATGAACAAAACACGCATATTTTTTTGAAAAATTAGTTTATTTTTTGAAACCATCTCTGATATAATTTATTTGACATCCTGCTTAGAATGGTATATATACATATACGGGGTATTTACACAGAAGGAGTGATTATTGATGAAGATAAAGGTCTTTTCAACTCCCACATGTCCGTGGTGCACCAAGGTCAAGGAATATCTTTCAAAAAAGGGGCTGGAATTCGAGAATGTGGATGTCAGCCTTAACAGGGAAGCTGCCATGGAAATGGTAAAAAAGACAAAGCAGATGGGGGTACCTGTTACCCAGATCGGTGAAGAATTCGTCATAGGTTACGATACGGCCAGGATAGATTCCCTTATCGAAGAGCAGAAGGATTGACCCCCTTTTTATCCGACTGGCTGGTGTTTCAGAGCAACCTTACCTGATGAGCGGGAGGCATGTCTTTTTGACATGCCTTTTTTGTATTCCTGAGGAGACTTATAATAAAACCATCTGTGGTTGTAAATATTTCACATACCAGGAAGAGACTGCCCTGGTATGTTACGAGGGAATAGAAAAGATCATTACAGGAGGGATTCGAAATGACAAAGATCGTGGATCTTTACTTCGGCGCTGCTCTGGATGAGTCAAGAGGAAAGGGCAGCCTCTCCATGAATGAGCTTCTGGATCTGGAACCCAGAATGCTCGAGGCGGAGAAATGGTTGCAGAAAGGCTTAAGGGATAATCTGGAAGGTTTCGGCTGGCTTGGTCTTCCTTTCCAGGATCCCGGACCCATCCTTGAACAGGCAGAATGGCTCAGCGTTTTCGGATCCATCATTCAGATCGGCATTGGCGGCTCCGCCCTTGGTAACAGGATGCTCAACAATGCCCTGCTTCATCCTTATTACAACGAGTTGCCTAGAGAGCAACGTAAGGGTCCTAAATTTTTCATAGCCGATAACGTTGACCCAGAGGGGAATCATGCCATCTGGGACATGGTCGATCCTGAAGACACTGCTCTTGTAGTTGTGAGTAAATCGGGTTCCACAGCAGAGACCATGGCCAATTTCATGTTCTTCTTCGGAAAAATGAGTGCTGTAATGGGGACCCAAGTAGCCCTGGAAAGGGTACTTGTCATAACGGATCCCGAAAAAGGTACATTGAGGCCCTTTTCAGGGGAGACGGGCTGCAGGAGCCTTGAGATCCCCCAGGGAGTAGGCGGGAGATATTCTGTTCTCTCTTCTGTTGGCCTTCTCTCGGCAGCTTCCATGGGGATCAATGTCAGGGAACTTCTCCGCGGGGCTGCTGAAACATCTGCCCTTATATCGGGTACCAGGGAAATGGCCGGTAATTCCGCATGGATCGCTGCAGGGCTTTACTACCTTCATGGACTCAGGGGCAGGTCAATGGATGTATTCATGCCCTACGCGGATGGTCTTGAGAATTTCGTGGAATGGTTCGCCCAGTTGTGGGCTGAAAGCATTGGCAAGGATGGTAAAGGTTTCACTCCTGTAAGGGCTCTTGGTGCGATCGATCAGCATTCCCAGGTCCAGCTATATACTGAAGGCCCTGATGATAAGCTGTTCACTATCCTGGATATCAGGAAAAGACGCCAGGACATAAGGATACCGGGTACTGAACATGGAGCCCTGGTGGGGCTGAATTATATGAAAGACAAGAACATGAGCGAGATGATAACCTTCGAAGCCCGTTCCACGGCGGCTGCCCTGTACAGGTTCGGCAAGCCTGTGCTCTGGCTGGAGCTTCCGGAACTGAATGCTTTTACCCTTGGAGGGCTGATCTTTTTCTACGAGTATGTTACAGCCCTGACGGGGTACCTGCTCTCTATTGAACCTTTTGATCAGCCTGGAGTGGAGCAGGGAAAGAAATATACTTACGGCCTTATGGGAAGGGAAGGATTTTCTGAGCAGGCCAGGGAGGCCGAAGAACTCTTTGCAGGGATACTGAAACAGAAGGTCTCTTTATAAGTATCAGATAGCCGCCGGCCAGGAAGGGTGTTTTAGGCCCTTCCTGCCCGGCATTGCATATGATACTGAAGAACAGTTCATTCTTCCCCGTCATCCGGTCTTGCCCATTCATCCCTGGCTGAAATCCTTGAAAGGGATCTGATGATGTTGTTCTTGATATCCGGAATGTCCTTCCTGAGTTCCTCGATCATCTCTTTCACCCTTTCCCGCCGGGTCTGGTGATCGTAGGGACAGATGTTTTTCGTCACGGGAATACCAACGCGGAGGACCTCGCTTCTTATATGTTCTTCCTCGATATAGACAAAAGGCCTTATCACCCAGACATCACTTCTGCTCAGCCATGACCTGGGCTTGAAACACATATACCTGCCTGTGTGGAAGAGATTGAGGAGCACTGTTTCCACCACATCATCAAGATTGTGTCCCAGGGCCAGGGTATTGCAACCCTCTTCTCTGGCCATACTGCAGAGGATCCCTCTTCTGATATTCGCACAGAGGCTGCAGGGGGACCTTTCCTTTCGTTTTTCGATTATCTCCAGAACAGGGTAAGGCTGGATGGTCCATGGAATACCGATCTTTTCACAGAAAGAACTGAAAGAGGAAAGATCTGCTTTTCCTCCTGAAATATCAAGTGTTCCCGCCTTCAGGGTGAACCGGACAGGACTTCTGATCTGCATTTCCCTCAGGGCCAGAAGAAGGGCCATGCTGTCTTTCCCTCCTGACAGTCCGACCATGATGGAATCTCCTTCACGGATAAGCCTGAAGTCTGCGATGGCCTTACCCATACGTTTTCGGAACATTCTTGAAAAGCTGGCAAAGCCGGTTTGATCCTTGGCGGACAAGATAACAGCTCCTTTTGGGCAATGTGGATGTGGCGATTTCTGTCTTTTCTGAATAGATGCTGTATAATTAGGTCCAGGGACTCATTTATGGGGATAAAGACCCATATGAGATTTTGTTCCAAAAAGCATGTTCTTCAGTCATTAACTGCTTTTAAGATCCTGGTCCAATATACCATATGCAGAAGTTCAATGATCCTGAGGTACTATCGGTTCGCGCTATCTCGATGATGTTCTGGAAATGCATGGCTTGAGGTGTTATGCACCGGGCCCGATGGAGTTTGGTTTTTGCTACTTTCGCGGAGGTGAAAACAATGGGGTTCATTTCAGTCATAGTCGCAGACGATCATAAGCTTTTTCGTGATGGTGTAAGGAAGCTTCTTGAGCCTGAATCAGATATCCAGGTGGTCGGCGAAGCAGAGGATGGGATCGAGGCACTGGATGTTGTCAGGGACAATGATCCCGACATTCTGCTCTTCGATGTCAACCTTCCAAGGCTGGATGGCCTCCAGCTTGTAAGGGAACTCAATAATTTCCATGCCAGGGTAAAGTACGTTGCTCTCAGTGCCTATGATGACGAAGAAAGACTTTCAGCACTTTCCGCGGAGGGTGTACAGGGCTTTGTGCTCAAGGCTTCCGGAAAAGTGGAGCTTCTTTCAGCCATTCGATCTGCCCACAGGGGGCAGAATTACGTGGACCCCAAGGTGGCTGGAAGATTGTTGACATCCTTCTACAAGAGAAAAGAGGATACTGACCAGTTATACGAACTCACTCCGAGAGAAAAAGAGATCCTTTACTGGCTTTCCCAGGGCTTCAGTAACCATGAAATAGCCAACAAGATGGTGCTCAGCGAAAAGACGGTCAAGAACCACGTTAGCCACGTGCTCAAAAAACTCGATCTTCGTGACAGGACACAGGCGGCCATCATGGCCTGGAAAGTGGGATTTGCCCAGCTGAATCCGGATTCTGTTCACAAGATCCTGGAGTTCAACAGAAGATCCATATAATTACATTTTCCATCTGCGATCTTATGTAGTGCGAACAGGTCTATTGCCTTTCTTTGATTCCTGAGGGGGATTGCCCGTTTTGTCTTTGAAAAAGGGACTTATCCTGTTTCTTGTTCTTACTTTTGGCGTCAGCACCTTCATTCTTCTCTCAAGTGTCGAAAAAAGCACTTATGAGATGCTCCTTTCTGCGGATAGAAGGGGATTGTTGATCGCATTCATCCTGGTGATCATAGCCTGGTGCTTCGATGCCCTCCGTTTCTGTGCGGTTGCAAGAGCCGCTTCCGAAAAGATCAGTTTTCGCCTTGGCATGATCCTCACATGGCTTCATTATTTCGGGTGTGCAGTCACTCCCATGCAGACAGGGGGAGGGCCATTCCAGGTCTATGTTCTTTACAAGGGCAAAATGCCCATAGGCAAAGGGGTTGCCATAACCCTGACAAGGACACTTCTGACCATGCTGCTTCTTGGAATGGTGGTACCTCTTGCCGTGATCATGGAACCTGATCTGCTGAAGGGTCACATGATATTGACAGGTTTTTTTTCCTATGTGGTGATCTTCGTCGTCTTTTCCTGGTTCCTTGTGGTGATAAGCTTTTTCCGACCCCGCCTTATCAAGAGATGGGGGCAGGTGATAACCCTTCTCCTTAAGAGAATAGGTCTGGTCAAACCCAGGTCGGTGCTTTACATAGTAAGAAGGGTGAATTCAGAGATCGACAATTACAACCTTAATTTCAGGCTTTTCTTTACAACGGGGCTTCCGTGGTTCATCAGGGCTGTGATCTTTTCCTGCCTTCACCTGCTGTTCCTGTTCTCTGTCCTGCCTGTCCTTATATGGTCACTTGGATTGGAAGTATCTTTTTTCCAGGCCCTCCTTGCCCAGGGAGTTTTTCTTTTTGTTCTTTACTTTGTCCCCACTCCGGGGGCAAGCGGTTTTGCCGAAGGGGGAGGGGCTGCCCTTTTCAGTCTTCTTGTCCCATGGAATATTGCCGGAGTTACCGCTATTGCCTGGCGTTTCTTTACCGAATATCTCGCTATCCTCATGGGAGCCCTGGTGGCCATAAAGATGCTTGGCTGGGGCATGACCGAGGAGATCTTCAGAAAGGATCGGGAGGCCTTTGAACAGGATAATTGAATTTCAGTCCCTGGTCTTTAAGCTCAGGGGTGGTATCTGGACTGCTCTCTATATTGCCGTCCTGTATTACGCTCAACCCTCATCAAGGAGTATACCGATGGCGATCCTTTTTGTTTCTGCAGGACAGTTGCTGAGGTTCTGGGCTGCAGGCAATATCGGTCTTTACAGGGGGGAAAAAGTAAAGGCCAGGGAGCTTGTGACCTGGGGTCCTTATTCCCTTATACGGAACCCTCTGTACCTTGCCAACGGTATGATCGGCGCAGGGTGGTCTCTGATGGGGGGGCGAATTGTGTTTCTCCTTTTTTTACTGGTCTTTTTTTCCATGTACAACCTCTGTATCATTCCTCATGAAGAGAGCTATCTCGAAAAGGCCTTCGGTCAGAGGTACCTGCAATATAAACAGAGGACCGGAAGGTTTATCCCCAGGAGATTCGAAATTCCCGGGTCTGCCGGGAATTTCGATCCCTCGGTCCTTTTGAGAAGCGAGATCCATTCCCTTCTTGTGACGATAATCGGCACTTTCGTCCTGGTTTCCAGAATATGGTGGTAATATCCTTATCCTTATAAAAAAGCAGGAGGCCGCCCCTGGGGCTGCCTCCTGCTTCAATGGCTTATACACTGATCAGCATATACTGACTAAAGCCTTGTCATAGGACCCCCGAAGAGTCTCTGCCAGGTCTCGTCATAAACCTGTCCTTTTGGAGGTCTGATTATCGCCAGGCCCTCCTCAATGGTTTTCTGGGCCACTACTTCTGCCATTCTTGGTGTGACCTCATCGGAGAAAAGGTCAGGAAGAATATGTGTTTCGCAGAGCCGCATTCCATCTACCGTTTTTTTCAGTGCCTCAGCTGCAGAAGCCAGAATATTCCTGTTCAATCCTGTAGCTCTCACGTCAAGGAGTCCCCTGCATATTCCTGGATATGAAAGCAGATTGGGCAGAGGATTGATGCTGTCAAAGAGACTGGAACCTGCGATGGCAGCCCCGGCAGCAATGGCTTCCTCAGGCATTATCTCGGGTTCTGGCCTGGCAAGGGCGAACACAATGGCCTTTCCATTCATTTTCTTGACCTGATCCTGGGTAAGCCTGCCATTGATCGAAAACCCTATGAATACATCTGCACCCTGAATGGCCTCATCAAGTGCGCCTCTGATCCCTTCCGGATTGATCCTGGTGGAAAGTTCTTCCTGATAATGGTTCATCTTCTGATTGTCCGGTCCCAGGATGCCAGAACGGTTAATGGCTATGATATTCCTGGCCCCTACGTGCAGCAGCAGCTCTGAAGTGGCTATTCCGGCAGCGCCTGCTCCCAGTATTACTATCTTTACATCTTCAAGTTTCTTTCCGGTCACATCAAGGGCACTCCATAAAGCGGCAAGTATCATGACCGCTGTCCCGTGCTGATCGTCCGATACCACAGGAATATCAAGATGTTTATTCAGTTCTCTTACCGCTGTGAAAGTATTTGGGGCGGCCACGTCTTCGATGTTGATGGCTCCGAAAGATGGTGCGATAAGCTGGACAGCATGGATAATATCGTTCACATCCTGGGAATCCAGGCAGATAGGGAAGGCGTTGATATCGGCTAAAGTCTTGAAAAGGAGACATTTCCCTTCCATCACCGGCAGGCTGGCATGGGGACCTATATTCCCGAGACCAAGGGTGGCTGAGCCGTCTGTTATGACCGCCAGCCTGTTTTTCTTGCCGGTGTATTCGTACACATTCGCTTTGTCGGCAATGATCTCTCTTGCGGGGAAAACGCTCCCCGGAACATAGACCATTGCCATATCGTCCTCGTTCCTCACGTTGATGGTGGGATAATTCCTTATTTTCCCCCTGGCCTTTCTGTGAAGCTCCAGGGCTTTCAGTTTGTCCACGGTCATCGTTTTCCCATCTCCCTATGCTTGAGCTTTTTTGCGTGTTCCATCCTGGTTCTCAGAAGTTCCAACCTGCCCTTGCGGTCCGGATCTCCGGGACATACTATTTTCCTGCTGTCCAGGTCAAATATCATATTGTCCCTTGCGGCAATGACCTTTGTCCATAGCAGATCCATATCCCTGATGCACTGTTCGGGACCCTTTTCAAGAATAGAGGTCCCGAAATGGGTGAGTATGGCCCAATCAGGTCTGATCTTCTCAAGTATCTTTTCAACTTCAGGGATAGACAGGTGGTCTATCCGTTCGATGGTCCTCAGGAGTGTGGTGTTGAGCACCAGAGCCTGGCATTCCAGGTATGGGTCGAGCAATTCTTCCCGGAAAGAGGTATCAGGAATGAACCCGATCCGGGGTAAACCCTCTGCTTCAAGGATGAACCCGAAGCATGTCACACCATGGTGGAGCATTCTTACGGCTTTAAGGCCGACACCCTTGTCCATGGGATGGAGTGTACCCTCTTCCCAGGTTTTCACCTCTGTCAATTGATCCCTGAGATGTCCGAGAAGGACCGGTTCCGGTGGATCCACGCAGTCCCGGGGGAGCAGGACCTTTCCTTTCCTTATCCTGCCGCCATAGGTCATGGCTTCTGTCATGACATTCAGATCGGATGAATGGTCCATGTGCCTATGTGTCACTATTATGGCATCCAGAAGCATGGGGTCAAGGAGGGGGAAATTATCAGTTATCCTGACCAGTGAGCCTGGACCGGGATCGATGAGCATGTTCAACCCCCTGATCCTTATCCAGATCCCCCCGGATGCCCTTACCTGGAATATCATGGAAAACCTGGCCCCGGAGGTTCCGAGGAACCAGATGAAATTTTCAGGCAGATCCCTTTGATCGTTTATTTTCAACACCTCGTTACCTGGATCATTTGAACAGAGGAAGCAGGGATTTGAATTCAGGTGTTCCCGACTGACAGATCAGCTGGTATATGACCGATTCCACAGGGAGTACCAGGGCACCTGCATGTCCAAGAGCGTTCATGGCTATCTCGTGGTTCCGTGGGTCCCGGCTTCCGCAGGCATCGTGGACCACCGTTACCTTGATACCCTTTTCAAGCATTCCCATCACGGTTGAAAGGACGCAGATATGGCTTTCGATACCGAAGACTACAACTTTATCCCTGACCGGATCATGAATGAAGGATTCGAACCCCTTTTCGTCCATACATGAGAAATGGCTCTTTTCAAGGTGCTGTCCTTTCCCTTCCAGTGCCTCCATTACAGGTGGCACCGTTGGGCCAAGGCCTTTTGGGTACTGTTCCGTGAACTTTACCGGTATCCCCAGGACCTGTGCAGTCTTAAGGAGTTTTATGATGTTTCCCTGGATCCTTTCATTTTCGTGGATCGCCGGAAGAAGCTTTTCCTGGATATCTATCATCAGGAACTGGGTGTCTTCATTTTTAAGGGTGAATGCTGACATGGAAGGGCCTCCTTTTTAATTTTCATTCTGCAGTATCATTTCCGTGAAAACCATAATATAATATTACTTCCTGGAAAATCCAGAAAATAAGTGTGTTGAAATTACAGGACAATGTGCTATGCTTGCAGAAAATGCAGCATAAAGATACCAGAGGTGCGTATATGAGTAATTCAAAGAGCAACCACCCGGAAAGAGAGTGGAAGATCAGCGATATTTTCCGCAAGATGGAAACCAGAGAATATCCTGATTTTATTACAAAAATGGTGGAGCAGGTACAGGACTGGATGATCCACACCATCCAGGACGGAATGTCCGAGCTGGAAAGGGACGCCTTCTTTTCCATGCTTGAAGGCTCCATACAGGGTGATCCTGAGAAACTTTTCAAGGAACTCGAATGGGTAGAGGATCATGCGGACCTTGTCCCTGGATCCAGAAAACCTGTCGGGCATGAGGATATTATAGTACTATGTCTCGGGCCTGCCGATTTTGATGACGGCATGAGACTTGCAGTTGATTATTCAGCACTCTTTGGACGAGGCTTCTGCAAGAGGGTCTGGATGATATGTGACAGCTGGATAATCGGCGACGTGGTAAGGTATCTTGAGCATATCAGGGCTCTAGTGGCCGAAGGTATCTCCTTCAATTTCATTTTCGTCACACCCTGGGGATGGTCTGAGATACCCATCCGCACAGAAGCTCTCAATGGAGGCAAACTCGACTGGAGGAGCGGCAAAAAGGGTCACTCCAGCACATCCAACGGAAATGCCGAAGATGAAACTTCCAAGGGTTCGTGAAATATAGTTTGACTATGGACCTTACAGGATGTTAAAATCCCACCGGTTCGGGGCGTAGCGCAGTCTGGTTAGCGCGCCTGGTTCGGGACTAGGAGGTCGGAGGTTCGAATCCTCTCGCCCCGACCATTTGAGGAGATAAAATCCTGGCATGACTGCCAGGATTTTTCTTTTCTTCCCGGATGACAGGGGTCCCCTCTGAATTGATTAATACTGACTAATCTGTTATAATCAGCATTGAAAGGTGGATAGTATGGATAACAGGACAATAGCTACAAATAGAAAAGCAAGGCATGATTATTTCATACTTGAAACCTTCGAGTGTGGCATAATGCTCACAGGAACAGAGATAAAATCTGTTCGTGAGGGCAGGGTCAATCTGAAAGAGGGTTATGCTACCATAAAGGATGGGGAAATATGGCTTTTCAACGTACACATTTCCCCCTACGAAAAAGGCAGTTTTTACAACCATGAACCTTTGAGACCAAGGAAGCTTCTCATGCATAAGAGGGAGATCATGAGGCTCATGGGGAAGGTAAAGGAAAAGGGTCTTACCATGGTTCCTCTTTCCATGTATATAAAGGAAGGTAAAAGGGCCAAGGTCGAACTGGCACTGGTGAAGGGTAAGACCAGTTATGACAAAAGGGAGAGCATAGCTGCCAGGGATGCGAAAAGGGCTATTGACAAGGCTCTGAAGTTACGCAACAGGGAATGAACTTTTACAATCGAATATGGGGGCGACTGGTTTCGACGGCAAGATGGAGGGTCTGGAAGAGCGAGTCGAGGTCTCCGTAACCTCGTTAACAAACGGAACCTAAAGATAATTGCCAACAATAACTACGCACTGGCTGCATAATTAGCGGCCACGTCTTCAGTAGCTTTCTCCGCCGGGCTTCTGAAAGACGTCACTAAGGCGGATGCTCCACCGGGAATGTCTCCGGTCCGGTGGTCAAGCTTCAGGGGGCTTGGGGGAGGATATCCTGTTCCTGGGAGATCTGACCCGACACTAAAACAGGAAATACGCTCGTAGCGCTTCCACGGCTGGCCCTTGTCGGACCGGAGTTCGAATCTCCGCGCCTCCACCATATGATAACGAGCAGTCAACAGAGAATATTCTGTTGGCTGCTTTTTTTGTTGTTTTGAAGCGTTTCAGTATCCGAACATTTAACGCTGAGTTCCATAAAATGGTTGGAATTGGTATCCAAAACTTGCGAGGATGCCTCGAGAATTCAAAAACACTGCTAACTGTTCATTTGGTGAATTAACTTGACGTTTAAATCACTGGTGCTAACATAAAAACCAGCCTTTAACTACATTTCTTATCTGTGTTTAACTCCCATTTCTACATGTTTATCGTGAGGCAGGTCATTCCTTTCGTCGCTTTCCCTTCTTCAGATCATAATTCTATTCTGGGGAGGTACTTGATATGAAGAACTGCAGTAAGAGAACTCTTCGATATTCTGTTTCTTGCGCATTGTTTGTATTTCTGTTAGCTTTATTTATCAGTTTTGGGGGAACAGCAGTTTATTCTGCGACTTATACGGTTAAGAATACGAATAACAGTGGCCTGAATTCCTTAAGAGAAGCCATTGAGGCTGCGAACGACAATGATGAAGTTGATGAGATTACCTTTAATGTTACAGGAATAATCACACTCAGTTCTCAGCTTCAAATAAGTAGTGGTATGACAATTCAAGGTCCTGGCGCAGAGGATCTTGCTGTCAGCGGGAATGATACTTGCAGGGTCTTTTATATCAATACAACAGAATCGGTGGACATATCCGGAATTTCCATTGTGAGCGGGGATGCTGGCGGGAATGATGGTGGGGGAATATGGAATAATTGCGATAAGTTAACACTGACAGATTGTACTGTGAGTTACAACGTTTCAGATATGTATGGCGGCGGAATGTACAATGAAGATTGCGATCCCACCATAACAAACTGCAACTTCAGCGTAAACAGTGCTGATAATGATGGCGGGGGAATGTACAATTTACGTTCCAGTCCTGATATAACTAACTGTAATTTTGCCGAAAACATTGCGGG
>JAFGMB010000131.1 GCA_016927765.1 Synergistales bacterium | reverse complement strand
TTACCGATATTTCCTGCCACAGCCACCTTCAGTCCCATCTCAGAGAGAATATGACCGATCAATGAAGTGGTAGTGGTTTTACCATTGCTTCCGGTAACTGCAATTACCCTTCCGTTAAGGTAGGGAGCAGCAAAATCGATCTCCCCTATCACTGGTATATCCCTCTCCCTTGCAGAAGTGACTGCCTCAGAGTTTGGTGATATCCCAGAACTTATCACTACAAGATCCGCATCCCAGGCTTTTGGGGAATGACCCCCAGATTCAAATGATAGATGGTGCTGTTCAAGTTTGGAAAGAGAGTCATCAGAGATAGTAGTTTTCTGTTCAGAAAGGAAAACCCTGGCGCCCATACTTTTTGCCAGTATAGCAAGAGCTACACCACTCACCCCTGCCCCAATAACAGTGACCCGTCTCCTCTTTATGTTAAGCTCCATAAGGTCAGACCCTCTTCCTCAAGACAAGATTGTTTATTTATTGCAGAATGAAATGGAACATTGTCATAAGGGAAAATATGCCTATACCGTGAATGATCCAGAATCTGTGAACTATCTGACTCTCACTCCACCCTTTCAGCTCGAAATGATGGTGGAATGGGCTCATGAGAAACACTTTTTTCTTAAATAGATGTATTGCCAGAAGCTGTATAGAAACAGATAGAATTTCCAGGCCAAAAAGAAAACACAAAGGGATGAGAGCCAGAAAATAGCCGGAATAGATACAGCACACAAGAATTAACCCTGCAAAAAAATGAGATCCCACGTCTCCCATGAAAACAAGCGCCGGATGAGCATTATACCAGAGAAAACTGATTGAAATAACTAAGCCGGTGATAACGAGTGACGAGAGATCCCCTGGCAAATGTAACAAAAGAAGTGCACTGGAGAGACTCAGGATCATACATCCGGTGGCTAACCCATCGAGCCCATCAGTGACATTTACGGCATTCATTATTCCTACACATACGAAAACGAGCAAAAAGATACCAATGGTGGGGGATTCGATCGCCAGGCCAGGCCACCATGCGATCCCATGGTAATGGAAAAACCATATGGACCAGGGAACAGAAAGCACAAGCTGGGCAGTAAATTTTCTTATGCTTGAAAGACCTTCGCTGGAATCATTTCTGTATTTTAACCAGTCATCGGCCAGTCCAATACAGGCACAACCCAAAGGAAGGAGCCATAATTCCATACCCCTTACTACTGTAATGGTTCGGATCGAAGAGAAAAGTGTTATTGAAAACACGGCAATTAACATAAAAAGAATACCTCCCATAGAGGGAGTACCCCTTTTTTGGATAATGTGGCTTTGAGGGCCATATGACTTCATTACCTGTGAGATTTTCCTTTCCCTGAAGACTTTTATCAGGAAAGCCTCTCCCAGGAAAGCAGATATGAAAAGGATAAAAATTATCAGAACCTCGGATACTATCATTTCCCATTCACCATACAACTGACGACCTTTTCAAGTTCATTGCTGTGTGAACCCTTTACGAGGATAAGATCTCCTGGACATATTTTACCTTTAAGGATATCTATGGCCTCCTTGTAAGTGCTCACCCAGATCAGGTCACCAGCAGTTGTCCCTTCCTTTAACATCTGAAGAGCTTCCCTCCATTCCTCTCCTACCAGCAAGAGCACATCCAGCCAGAAAGTCCTTTCCAGTATCTCTTTGTGAAACAAGGGGGTCTTTCCTCCAAGTTCCTTCATTGTTCCCAGAACAGCGATCTTCCTTCCCTTCCACGATATCTTCTCAATAACATTAAGGGCGGCATTCATGGACTGAGGGTTGGCATTATAGGAATCGTCGATCAGGAGAATATTATCCTCTGGTAAAAGGATCAGAGAGCCTCTACCCGGCAGTGACTCCAATCCAAGGGCCTCAAGAGGGATGGATTGCAGGGGAAGATCAAGGTAATGAGCTATGTTCAGTGCCATGGAAAGGCACAATGCCTGATGAGATCCAAAAAGCCGGGATTGGACATTCAAAGTGTAATCTGGAAAATGCAACCTGAAATTCAGTAATGGTTTCCCCTGATGAATGCGAAATTCAGGATAGTCGATGTGGGCATATCCACCCTGAAAACCCACACCGGCAAGTTTCATTTTCCTCGAATACTTATTCACTTCATTTCGGAGCTGAATATTATCCCAGTTGTAAATAAGACATTTCATCATTGTGGATTCCATCAATTCCATTTTCGCCCGTAAAACACCGTCGAATGACACAAGACCCTGAAGATGAGCCTCAGTAACTTCAGTTATAACTCCTAAAGTGGGCCTGAAGGCGGCAACCATCTGGGATATTTCTCCAGGTGAGTTGGTCCCCATCTCAAGGATGAGCATCTCGGTATTACAGGGCATTCCTAGGATTGTCAGGGAACACCCAAGGAGCGTGTTATAACTTGATATAGGGGAGGCGGTCTGAAATCGACATGAAAGGACTTTTTTGATCATTTCTCTTGTAGTGGTCTTTCCGACACTTCCGGTAACAGCAATGACTTCACGGGGGCAGACTTTTTCAAGATATCCTTGAGCAAGCCTCGTTAAAAAAGTAATGGTGTCTTGCGGAGCAAGGATGAAAGTAATGGTACTGTCAGGATCGAGAATGGCCAGTTTTTCTTCAGGCAGCTTGGCTCGCTCTCCAATAATCCCGACCGCACCCGCTGATACAGCATCTTCAATATAGCTGTGCCCATCCGCATGCTCTCCCTTTATCGCTACAAAAACGTCCCCTTTCTTGACTGATCTGCTATTGATAGTAAGAGATAGAGGTAATACCCTTTCGGGCCCACGATAAATGCCACCACATTCCTGTACGAGTTCACTGAGAGTGATCATGGGATCATTCATCAGCGCCATTCCAATCCATGATCTCTGGCCCATTTGAGAACTGTTGTAGTGTCGTTATAGGGGATCCTTCTTTCACCCCAGATGATATGTGTTTCAGGTCCTTTCCCAGCGATCAGTACGACATCATCCTTATCGGATCCTGAAAGAGTGTATCTGACAGCCTCTTCCCTATCAAGTATCACTCGTCCTGAAAAAGGTATCCTGGTGCTCCTTATACCTTCGATTATCTGTTCTGCAATATCAGCTGGATCCTCATCCCTTGGATTATCCATGGTCACAGTTATCTCATCGGCATATCTCGCAGCAACTTTTCCCATTAGAGGCCTGTTTTTCTGATATCTGTTCCCACCAAGTCCAAAAACTACTTTCAACTTTCCCCGAGTGATCTCTCTCAGAGTAGTCATGACATTTTCCAGAGCGTCCGGTGTATGGGCATAATCGATCACACAACAAAGGTCATTTGAAAAAATGTATTTTTCCAACCTCCCCGGCACTTTGGGCATTAATGTAAAACCTGATCTCAGTGAATCGGCAGGAACTCCCATGGAAACAACTGCAGCAATACTGGCCAGAGCATTGTAGATATTATATCTGCCTGTCATGGGGAGGGAGAAATCTTTCAGTCTGTAGCCTCCAGGAAGCAAAAGATCAAAAGTAATACCCTCAAGATCCATCCGTATATCTTTAGCTGATACTCCATTTTCAAGGGAAAGGTCTATCCCGAAGGGGATCGCTAACGAACCTATCTTCTGGTAAAGGCTCCTACCGTAGGGATCATCCAGGTTAATTGCTGCCCGGTAAGCATTTTTTGTAAATTCTGTGAACAGCTTGAACTTTGCTTCAAAATAATTTTCGATAGTCCCATGAA
The DNA here is from genome assembly GCA_016927765.1 of Synergistales bacterium. Lineage (GTDB taxonomy): Bacteria > Synergistota > Synergistia > Synergistales > JAFGMB01 > JAFGMB01. The sequence continues at coordinate 10,729 of JAFGMB010000131.1, read as the reverse complement.
AATCAAGATGTTCAGGAGTAAGATTTGTAAAAACCGCACAATCAAACAGACAGCCGTTCAACCTTCCCTGCACTAGACCATGAGAGGAAGTTTCCATTACACAGCTCGAACACCCGTTATTTACCATCCTAGAAAGCCATTGCTGTATAGCTGGGCTTTCCGGGGTAGTCCTGTCGGCCTTCACTTCCCTTTCTCCATCCGAGTAGATGATCGTTCCCATGAGGCCGGTTTTATCTCCTGAATGGTCCAGAATGCTCTTTATCATGTAAGCAGTTGTACTTTTCCCGTTCGTTCCGGTGATCGCGAACATTTTTAAATGATCAGACGGGTTATTGTAGATCCTTCCTGCGGAATATCCCATGACCTGTCTTACAGAAGGGACAATCACCTGAAGGACCGGAACTTTGACTCTCCTTTCACATAGCAGGGCCACGGCTCCCTTTGTAACTGCCTCAGGAGCATAATCATGGCCATCATGTTTCTCCCCTTTTATACAGCAGAAAAGGCTGCCAGGATGTATTTCCCGACTGTCCGAAGTTGCTCCCGAAAGTATGATCCTGGAAGGATCTATCTCAGGGGGCATCCAGACCACCATACCATCTACCCTTGAGTCTATACATTCTATGATCGAATCAAGACTGACCATCTGTCCGTTCCCCTTTATTTAAATAGTGTCAAGCGAATTCACTCTGATAAAATCTTCCACTATATTCTTAAATACAGGTCCGGCAACCGAGCCACCATAATATTCACCCATTGAAGGCTCTCCGATCACAACTATCATTGAATATTGCGGATTTTCATAAGGCCAGAATCCAACGAAGGAAGACACCCACAGTTTTTCTTTATACTGTCCCTTTACAGCGACCTGTGCCGTACCTGTTTTACCAGCGATTTCAACAAGATCGGAGTTCACCCTGGTCCCTGTCCCTTCGGTTACCACTTTTCTCATGGCAGATCTGAGCCAACGTGCGGTTTCCTCGGAAAGGACTCTTGTAATGGGTCGTTTCTCCCCGGAATATATCTTTTGACCTCTATCATCAAAAGCTTCAAAAACAACAGAAGGCCTTAAGAGAGACCCCCCATTGGCTATAGCTGATATGGCCATCAACAGATGTAAAGGTGTAATTGCTATACCCTGGCCAATAGCTATATTTGCAGGCACAACCCCTCTCCACTGGTCAGGAGGAGGCACCAGCCCCTCTTCAGTTCCTGTTAGTTCTATTCCTGTAATCTTACCGAATCCCCAGGAAAGAAGCGTTTCATATGTACTGTGAGCATCAAATCGGATACCTATCTGAGACATACCCACGTTTGATGATTTTACTATCACGTCTTCAAGATCGAGCAATCCATAGGCCTTGGGATCAGAGATGAATTTATCCGCTACCCTGATCTTTCTCGGGCATGTGAACTTTTCATTACGCCTGACCAGATTTTCTTCCAGTGCTATTCCTACAATGACCGGTTTGAATGTCGAACCTGGTTCATATACTCTTCCAACTGAATTGTTCATTAGTGATTCGGTCTTTGAAAGAGACGACCTTATATTGGGATCGAAGGTCGGCCAGCTTGCCATCGCCAGAACCGCACCGGTGTCAGGATCCATGCATATCACCGAACCCCATTTGCCCCTATGCTGCCCTATTCCCTGCTCAAGTCTTTTTTCAACAATGTATTGCAACCTTGAGTCAATGTTCAACTTCACAGACCCTGTAGTTGTACTTGTATCGATATTTTTCAGATCGGCAAGATCAAGTTTGACCCCGGATGCATCCTTTATAAGGGATTTAACCTCCGGAGGAGAATAGAGGATCCTGTCCCATGCCATTTCAATCCCGGATAATCCCTTATCATCGATATCACAGAATCCAAGTATATGCCCTGACAAGGTGTCGTTAGGATAAAGACGTTTCTTTTCATTTATCGAATAAAGACCTGGAAGCTCAAGGTTCATGATCTTTTCACCTTCACGAATGTCCATTTTCCTGGCTATCGAATAGTAACGGCCAGGCATTTTTTGAGAAAGCCTTTCTATTTTGTCTTCAGGAAGGATACCGGAAAGAGCCCCAGCATTTTGAGGGTCCCAGAATTTAGGGTCGATAAAAAAACTGTAGGATGGGGTTGAAATAGCAAGCACCCTGTCATGTATATCCATGATAGGCCCTCTTGATGTACTTATATTAATGGTGGTCCAGTACTGTTTTTGTCCCTGTGATACGACTCTTGGATCTGGCCAGCAATGAACAGACAGGAGGCGGAAAAAGATTATGCCGAAGACTAATGCTACGAATAGCCAGGGGCTTGAAATCATTCTTTTGCTCAATTTCAGGTTGATGCCCCTTTCGAAGAAGGAGGATTATGATGTCCTAATCGCTTGCGATAGCTTTCTTTACAAAGAAATCCAGCAGTGCGGAGAAAAGATTATCCTTAGGCACGGAGGCAAGATGGATATTGTTGTCATGATCAGGGGTAGGTCTGGAAGCTACAGTGATCTGAAGTATATCTGAAGTGCCCTGCATGCCGAGTTTATTCTGAGCCACTGTGTAAATCCTCTCAGGAGAACGGAGAGAAGCCAGTTTTTCGTTTAACGAAAGTTCTTCCGATTCAAGAACATGGATCTTTCCGCTGATCTCGGCCAATTGACATTCAAGACGGAAAGCATAGAATCTTAACACACCCAGACCAAGCAAGAACATCCCGGCTATAATAACAGATACTATAATGATTGGGCAAATACTGGATTTTGTCAGATTCTCCCTATGATTTAATGTAAGATCTTGAGTAGCATGCAAGGAACCCACCTCCTGTCCTGTCATTGTCTTACACGGTTATGAAGCCTTCCTGAAAACTCTAAGTTTCGCACTTCTTGCCTTATAATTACCTTCGATCTCTTGCTCTGTTGGTTTAATCGGTTTTTTTGTACGGATCTCACCAATTTTTTCTGCTTTCCATTCCCTGAATTGTGTTTTGACGATCCGATCTTCCAGGGAATGATAGCTTATCACAATGATCAGCCCTCCTTTTTCACAGATATCCAGTGCCCCTCTGAGCCCTTTTTCGAGAGATTCAAGTTCCCGGTTCACGAAGATCCTTAATGCCTGAAAAACTCTCCTGGCAGGGTGTTTACCCATTTTTCTCTGAACCGGCTGAGGGAGGCTTTCCCTTATGGATTCCACGAGTTGAGTAGTAGTATCAATGGAGCCTCTCCTGTTCCTGTACTCTACTATTCCTCTGGAAATAAGCCTTGCATATCTTTCTTCACCATAAATCCTGAAAATATCTTCAAGCTCCTTTTCAGATGAAGAATTGACGACTTCTGCTGCTGTTGGACTGGTAGCGCCTTTAGATCTCTGGTCCATCCGCATATCCAGCGGACCTTCTTTCATATATGAAAAACCTCTTGCCTCATCCACAAGCTGCATGTTGGATACTCCCAGATCCATAACGACAGCATCAGCAACAAGCTTGTGACAGTCAGCTATTGACTTCAGATCGCTAAAGTTCCCGTGATGAAAAAGAATGCGTTCATTGAAACCTTCCAACCTCTCTTTTGCTTTCTGCAAAGCTCTTGTATCCTGGTCAATTCCCAGGATCAGGGTCTTGTTGTACCTGGAAAGGATCCTTTCGGAATAACCGCCAAGCCCAAGGGTAGCATCAACAATGACCTGGGGATTTTCGATGGATTCAAGGTATTCCATGACCCTATCAAGTAGCACCGGTATATGTTCCATATCAGAATCCCTCAACATCCTCTGCTATTTCAGGCAGAACATCTACGATCTTGGAAATGTAGGAATTCCAGTTCTCGCTGTTCCATAATTCAATATGATCATTTACACCTATAAGAGAGATGTCCTGCTCCAGACCTGCATGAGATCTTAGAAAGGGAGGAACAAGAATTCGACCGGCATTATCAATCTGAAGTTCGCTTGCAGAGGAAAGCATTAATCTCATCAGATCTCTTGACCTTCCCTTCGAAAAAGGTAGTTGCTGTAGTTTTTCCAGAACCCTTTCCCATTTGTCCATGGAATATAGGGAGATACATTTATCGATACCAATGGTACAAACCACACCTGAACTAAGCTCCTGTCTGAACCTGGCAGGAAGTACAACTCTTCCCTTTGAATCAAGCTTATGTTCGTAGGTACCCACAAGCATATTAAATCTCCCACTTTATGACAATATTTACCACTTTCTCCCACCCTATCACCCTTTTAACAATAAGAATAGGCCCCTCGACCTATCTTTTCTGAAAAAGTCTAGGTCTTAGGGCCTATTTTTCAAACATTTTAGATAATTAACTTCCTTCTGAAAACTCTGGATTTACATTTATACAAAGGTAATTACATCCTGTAAGTGAGGGAGCATCTCATAAGCCGGGTTCTGTCGTGGGTAGTCATTTATCTGGATAGGTCCTCGCGGACTATCTCAAGCGGCCGTACCCGGGGGTCAGCGGGCCACTTCATCCCCCCCTATTCAGCCTTGCTCCAGGCGGGGTTTGCCTGGCACATCAGTCACCTGATGCCCGGTGAGCTCTTACCTCACCTTTTCACCCTTACCTTGCCCGAGGGGGCAAGGCGGTCTGTTTCTGTGGCACTTTCCTTTGGTTCGCACCAACTGGGCTTTACCCAGCACCCTGCCCTCTGGAGCCCGGACTTTCCTCTGCCCCTTATGTAGGGACAGCGACTACCTGAAATACTCCCCCTTAGCATTGTATCACCAGTCAGGTCTTTGTTCATTAAAAAAGAGGCCTATGAAGAGGCCTCTTTTTTAATCTTTTACTTCGGATCAATGGGACCTGACTATCTCCTTGATCTTCATGAGCCTGCTGGTGTTGGATCTTTCCTGTTCATCAAGTTTCATGGTGATATACTTGATGGTCTCAACAAAGGCAGGTATCATTACGTGTTCGAGTGCATTTACCCTTCTACGGGTTTTCTCGATCTCCTTGGCCATCAGCTTGATCGCTTTCTCTTTAGATGCAAGGTCTATCAGCTTGGATATTATCTCTGAAAACCTCTCAAGCGCCACGTCAAGACTTCCAAGAGAGGTAGCAAGGCCATAATTCAACGTGGAACCTTCCTGTCTGACATCATATACCGGAACAACAACGCTCATGACATTTTGGGTTGTAACATCCAGGTTCACCCTGCTGCCCGATATCATAAGAGCCTGTTCCAGCATAACTGGAAGAGTCTGTGCTCTGGCAAGAAGAAAGCTTTTATAACATTCCATAAGCTCCTCCTCGAGGGATTCTCTTAGGTCTTTTGCTTCCCTTGCGCGATCAAGAAAAGCCTTGATCAAGGCATCCTGTTTGTCCTTTAGGAGCTTATGCCCTCTCTTGGCAACGACCACCCTTCTCTTAAGCCTGGTCAACTCCATTCTGTTCGGGTTGATATTGAGTCTGGCCATTTCGATCAGCTCCTAGCTGGACGCTACTAACTCAGGTTCTGTTTGCTCCTCTTCCTGCTCAAGCCTGGGTTTAAGATATTTCTCGATGTAAGCATCCCTGACACGCTTCAGTTCCCTGACAGGGATCATGGTGAGGAGATTCCACCCCATTTCAAGGGTTTCCTCAACAGTTCTGTTTTCATATTCTCCCTGACGGACATAGGTATCTTCGAACTTGTCTGCAAAACCCGCGAAAGCCTTGTCATCCTCGGTAAGAGCACCTTCGCCAAGGATAACCGCCAGTTCCTTTGCTTCTTTACCACGCGCATAAGCAGCAAAGAGCTGATTCATAAGGTCTGCATGATCTTCCCGCGTCTTACCCTTGCCTATACCCTTGTCTTTAAGTCTTGACAGGGAAGGCATTACATCAACAGGAGGGTAAATACCTTTCCTGTGAAGAGCTCGGCTGAGAATTATCTGACCCTCTGTAATGTAACCAGTAAGATCAGGTATGGGATGGGTCTTGTCGTCTTCAGGCATTGTAAGAATAGGTATCTGGGTTATGGAACCCTTCTTACCCTTCAGACGGCCAGCCCTTTCATACATTGTGGCAAGGTCGGTGTAAAGGTATCCGGGGTATCCTCTTCTACCGGGTACCTCTTTACGGGCTGCAGAGATTTCCCTGAGAGCTTCGCAATAATTGGTAAGGTCCGTAAGGATCACAACCACGTGCATGTCATGTTCAAAAGCAAGATATTCTGCAGCTGTAAGAGCCAACCTTGGGGTGGTGATCCTTTCGATTGCAGGGTCATCTGCCAGGTTAACGAACATTACGGTTCTCTGGATAGCCCCGGTCCTCCGGAAATCTTCCATGAAGAATGATGCTTCTTCGAAGGTGATACCCATTGCTGCAAAAACAACGGCAAAATCTTCATGTCCACTGATAACAGATGCCTGTCTTGCGACTTGGGCCGCCATTCTGTTATGCGGTAGACCACTTCCTGAGAAAATAGGAAGCTTCTGTCCTCTTACCATGGGATTCATACCATCAATGGTGGATATTCCGGTCTGAATAAATTCAGAAGGGAAATCTCTTGAATAGGGATTCATTGGCATTCCGTTGATGTCGACTCTCTTTTCGGAAATAACAGGTGCTCCTCCATCCATAGGTTCACCGCGGCCATTGAAGATCCTTCCCAGCATATCCCTCGCTACTGGCAGCATGAGAACCTTTCCAAGAAAACGTATCTTCGTATTGTCGATATCGATGCCATCAGTTCCTTCGAAAACCTGGACAAGGGCCTGATCAGAAGAGATCTCCAGAACCCTGCCCCGCCTGGTTTCTCCTGTGGATAGCTCTATCTCAACAAGCTCGTCGTATCTGACTTTCTTAGTTTTCTTGACTACCAGGAGCGGGCCTGCAAGGTCTGTAATAGTCCTGTATTCTTTAGGCAACATCAGTATCGACCCCCACCTGCATTAAATTATCGATCTGTTCCTTGATCTCTTCTTCGAGAAGATCGATATTTTCAATGTCTTTCTCCTCAAGATATCTCATGCGGGCTATCTTGTCCCGAACCGGAAGTCCGAATATCTCGTTCATGGAGGCCTCTCGTTTCAGTGCATCCATTCCCAGTTCGTGGAACCTCATGATTGTTTTAAGCATCTTGAACTGTTTGGTCATCGACGCATATGTATCTATCTCGTGGAAAGCATTCTGATGGAGGAAATCCTCTCTTAATGATTTTGCTGTTTCCATGACCATCCTTTCTCCTTTAGAAAGGGCATCGATACCGACCAGCCTGACAATTTCATTGAGTTTGTCTTCTTCTTCAAGAAGTGTCATCGCACCGACACGGAGATTGGTCCACTCATCATCGAACTGGGAATCCCAGTACTCATCGAGTTTCTGTGTATAGAGAGAATAACTGAGAAGCCAGTTGATAGCCGGAAAGTGCCTCTGATAGGCCAGTTGCGCATCGAGTCCCCAGAAAACCTTGGTAACACGAAGGGTATTCTGACTGACAGGTTCCGAGAGGTCTCCTCCCGGAGGTGAGACCGCTCCAATAGCTGAAACTGATCCCTCTCTCCCATCACTTCCAAGGCACACGGCTCTTCCCGCTCTCTCGTAGAATGACGCCAGCCTGGTGCCAAGATATGCAGGGTATCCTTCTTCACCAGGCATCTCTTCAAGTCGACCGGACATTTCGCGTAAAGCCTCAGCCCATCGACTGGTGGAATCCGCCATTAACGCTACCGAGTAACCCATATCGCGATAATATTCCGCCATTGTAATGGCTGTATATATGCTGGCTTCCCTTGCAGCAACAGGCATATTAGAGGTATTTGCAATAAGGACTGTCCTCTTCATCAGGGGCTCCCCTGATTTTGGATCCTCCAGTTCAGGGAACTCTATGAGAACGTCTGTCATCTCATTGCCTCGTTCTCCGCATCCGACATATACTACTATTTCAGCCTGTGCCCACTTGGCCAGCTGGTGCTGTATAACGGTCTTACCTGAACCGAAAGGCCCCGGGACACAGGCAGTCCCGCCCATGGCTATGGGGAAAAAGGTGTCTACTACTCTCTGTCCCGTAGTTAGAGGGGTAACAGGTGGAAGTCTCCGGGCAACAGGACGGGATTTTCGTACAGGCCACCTGGTAAGCATGGTGACCTCATGTTTTCTGTCTCCGTCAGAAATGACAGCGACCACATCCTCCACTGTAAAATCTCCCGATTTTACCTCCTTGACTTCTCCCTTGAAACCGTAAGGGACCATGATCTTATGTTCAACCAATACGGTTTCCTGAACTGTTCCAAGAACATCACCACCGATGACCTTATCTCCTTTTTTCACTTTCGGATTAAAGGTCCACTTCTTCTTCCTGTCAATTGCAGGAACAGAGATCCCCCTTGAAATAAAGTGACTTTGAGCAGCATCCTCTATCAACTGCAGGGGTCTCTGGATCCCATCATAAAATTGCTCGATCAGTCCCGGGCCCAGTTCCACGCTCAAGGGAGCTCCAGTACTTACAACGGGTTCTCCCGGCATCAATCCTGAGGTTTCCTCATAAGTCTGAATTGATGCCGAATCCTCTCTAAGCTCGATAATTTCTCCAACGAGCTCAAGGTCTCCTACTCGAACCACGTCATACATGCTAGCACCAAGCATGCCCTTGGCGACAACCAGCGGTCCGGATATTCTTTCAATATACCCTTTGATCATATTTTCCGTGGCCACAATCTATCGCCTCCACCAAAATTCTTATTTTACTGAAAAGATATCCATGCCAACAGCGCGTTCAACGCTGTTCTTGATCGTTTCAACTCCGGTTCCCATTGAACCCTTTATCCCGGGTATGGGGATCACGCTGACAGGATATTCCTCGTTGATCTCGTTGACTTTATCCCGGAAATCCACGAACAGTTTCTCCTGAATGAATACTACAGCATAACGTTCCTTGGCAAGTTTCAGGAGCATTTCCGGGAATGTCTGGGAATTCTCATCATTTACAAAAAATGGCTTTACTCCGATCGCCTGAAAAGGCAGCACCGTTTCATATTCCCCGATTGCCGCCATAGGTTGGGATTTTTCTATCCTAGCCACGTCGCAACAACCCCCTAACGACTTCCTTATCTGTATGATTGGCTATGGCAACGAGGATGATGCGGAGGTTCTTTGTCTCCATTTCTTTCAACCAGAGGAAATGCAATACGTTTTCAGGAGAAAAAGCACCATATCTGGATTTGTAAAGGATCCTGGAAATGTATTCGTCAAGTACCTTTTCTATCTGAACGATAAGGGAACCGAGGTCCGATACCTCCTGAAGATGATGAAGTGTCAGCCCGATATCAGCAAAGGAGAGGTCACGAGACCAACTTTCCACAGGCTCTCCGATCAGTCCCACCAGTTTCTCGGTAGAGACAAAACCGCCTTCGTGAAGGAATGGGGAAATACCGGATGGGTCCATGTCGAATCTTTTAAGTCTGAGTAGATTCCTCAGGTTTTCCGAATCGATCTTGCCCTTTAACCAGTTCCAGACTGTATCGACTCCTGACGCCTCGGCTATTTTTGTCATTTCCATAAAGAGAACACTATCCAGATACTTTTCAACTTCCAGAATATCATGGGTCTGCTCGAAAAGTAAAACAGATCTGGGAACCGCTCTATGCAGACCAAAAGGCAAAAGACGATAATCTTCACTTTCCACCGCAAGGATAAGATCATCCGTGTCTATATTGCCAAGAGGGGTTAAAAGGTCAAATCTCCTCTCCCCTCCCTCCCTCTGGAGGATCTGGCTTTTCAGAAGGACCTTTACATTGTGAAAATCATAGGGAAGCCTTGCTATCTGAACCAGACGGACATCAGGCACAAATTTTTCCAGTTCCTGATAAATATAGTTCAGCTCAGCCTCAAGAACCTTATCAAAATCAGCATTTGACTTGAGCTCCACTAACCAGGACGAGTATGGGGTTTCGCCCAGGACTTTCATTGCGCTATCCAGGTCTTCGGAATCAAATAACCTCTGCAGCACGCTTTCGTCCAATAGACGATTTTCCATCGCCCGCAGCCGCGCAACCGTATAAGCATAACGCTCTGACGGGACCATGCTGCCACCCCCTCCGTTAAGCCGAGAACAGCCGTTTAACAACGTCTGCCTCTAAGTCTTCACGGGCCCAGCTCACAAGCATATCAAAGGAACAATTGGTATCTATGTCACCGTTCCTGAGGATAAAACCTCCAGATATCGGCAACTTTTCCTTTGAAAGAGTCAAACTGACTTTCTGGGCTTCGTTGTATGAATCCAGCCAGGTCTTGTTGAGGTTCTTTTCTTTCTCTCCAACAAGAACCTCTTCTTTGCCGGTCTCCATCGATTTGCCGAGGAGAGCCGAAATGAAATCCAGATATTTCTGTTTTGGAAGGGATGCCAGGATATTTACAGCTTCATTGAATGATTCAGCGATAAGTTCCTGTTTCGTCCCCAGCTCTATCTTCTTTACATCAAGTCTTGCAACTATTTCTCTTCTATTGGCAATTTCCGGTTCTTCCTTTTTGAATCTCTCGGAATAATTCTCCTTGATTGCCTGGATTTCCTTATCCGCTTCCATAAGTATTTCTTCTGCAGAACCTGTTGCTTTTTCTATTATCTGTTCTGCTTCTTTTTTCGCATCGGTCTCTATCTTGCTTTTTATGTCCGCCAAAGACATCCTAATTCACCTCAAAGGGCCTTATATCTGGATGCCGTTAAGTAAAATAATGCTCATAAGAAGGGCAAGAACGGCATAAGTTTCAACCATTGCAGGTAGAATAACGGCTTTACCAGTCTCTTCAGGC
>JAFGMB010000130.1 GCA_016927765.1 Synergistales bacterium | reverse complement strand
TTTTTATACCATCCATGTCAATGGGAATTCTTCGGTCAATGTCCGTAGTGATCATAATAACGGAAAAATGGAAAGTTTAAGAATGAAGGGAATTTGAACACAAAAAGAGGGAGAGCTTATAAGCTCTCCCTCTTCAAGATCAATATTGATAATTAACCGTTTTTCTTCATGAACAGAATGGGAGCAAGGAGCAGCAAGAGGCCGGGGCTGAAAAGACCCATGTTGCAGCCGCTTCCCTTGCCTTCGGGATACCAGCCGTCATCATCGTCATCATCGTCGCCGAGGGCAAGGACAACAGAAGTGACGGAATCGGAATTGGTTATATCAGGCGAGGCAACAGCAGTTGCCGTGAGGGTGAGATCATCTTCTGTCCCGCCTGCCACCACGGCCGGCACGGTAACCTGGGCATTCACCACAAGGGAACCACCGACGGGGAGAGCGGCCGTTCCTGTCGCGGAAGAGACAAAATCTCCCTCTGGAAGATATATGTCGAAGCTGACATCCCAGTCATGTTCAGACACCAGATCCAGGCTTACCTCCATGTTGGAGGAATAGTAATTCTGGATCACGAAATCGTAGTACAGGGTCTCCCCGGCCTGGCATTCCTGGTCCGCGGGCGCGAACACCTGGAGGTCTCCGGCTTCGGTCCACTTCTCAAAGGCAACTATGGTCCAGGTCTCCCCAGGTTCAAGGGAGTCATGGTTCCACTGGAGGGAATATCCCGCATCATGATAGGTTCCGAGGACTGTGTCTGGAAGCTGGCCGCTACTCATATATGACCAGTTAGAAGAATACCCGCTTTCGTAGTAATGGTCTGCAGGGCTCGAGAGGGCGCCATACATACCCATGATCCCTGCCACCTGGTTTGCATTGTTGGTGAGGAACACCATTCTGAGAGTGGGGTCCCAGTGGCCCTCTGATGAATCATAATAGGAGAAATAGGTATCCCCTCCATGAAGGAAGCGAAGGTTCGAATAGGCTCGGCTTCCGTTGTTGGTTACCTGCCATTCCTTGCGGTAATAGAGTTTGCCCGTTTCATAGGAAATTTTCTGGGTGATCTCCACACCGGTTTCTCCGAGGCTGAAGACCGATTCAACAGTGTCGTCACCTGCAAGGGCATGACTCTCCTGCTGGAAGGAGCCATTGGTATAGACATCCTGGCTGGCTGTACCATAATCGAGAAAAAGGTAAGACCGGAAGTTCGAAAAGTACTGCTGAAGGAATTCACTGTTACCCGGAACACCAGGGTACTCCTGCCAGAGATCGGCGTATAAATTACCGAAATCGTCAACACTTACCCGGAGCTGGTCACCAATATCATGGTTACCGCCAACAGTCAAAGTTTCGGCACAGGCCGCACCGAGGGAAAGAAACACCAGGCACAGGGAAAGGAAAAGAACGCTCCACCGCTTCATTGATATCTACCTCCGCAAATAAGATGAATTTGAAGTTCTACAACTGCTGCTTCGCACATGGCGTTGATGCTGAATTTGAATTAAATCTGAATTATATTCAATTTAAGTGATCCAAAAGTATAAAAAGGGGCATTTCTGCAATCATAGCAATTATATTCGAATCTAATAACAATGATCAGATAATATCTATCATCTGTAGTAGGTCTTGAGAACCATCTTTCCGGGACCTCTGGCATTAACAAAATATGAAAACATGTTTTAGAAATCCAGGCAACATGAATTTCAGGGTATTTATTTTTAACACAGTCCTGGAGCGGCTTTTCCGATGATTTCAGGAACATATGCAAGGGACCTGCCCGGAGATTCCCGCCAGGTCCCTTGTTATTTCCCCTATCAGGTGAACTTTTCCCGGGATATTATTCTGTTTATTCCACGGAACCTGTAATGGCCCTGGCGGCGATAATCCCGCTCGCGGCAGCCTGAACGATCCCACGGCTCACTCCGGCTCCGTCACCCACCATGTAGAGATTTTCCACTCCCGGCACTTCCAGGTTATCCTTCAGGTCCAGCCTGAGGGAATAGAGTTTGATCTCCACTCCGTAAAGGAGGGTGTCGCTGTGATTTACTCCCGGCATGATTATATTGAGGGCATCCAGGAATTCCACTATATCCGTTAGGTGTCGATGGGGAAGCACAAGGCTGAGGTCACCGGGAGAAGCATTTGCCGTGGGTGTTACCATGCCTCTCTGGATACGGGCCTCAGTGGACCTTCTGCCATCCTTAAGGTCTCCCAGCCGCTGCAGAAGGATACCTCCACCGGCGAGCATGTTAGCCAGCTTGGCGATATGGGTGGCATATCCTATGGGGTTATTGAAGGGATGGGTGAAGTTCTTGGTCACCAGGATCGCGAAATTGGTGTTCCTGGACTTGGTCTTTTTCAGGCTGTGCCCATTGACTGTTACAAGGTTATGGGACCTGTTGTATTCTGATACCACGAACCCGGAGGGGTTCATGCAGAAAGTCCGGCACCGGTCATCGAAGCTGGGAGTATTGTAGAGGCACTTGACCTCGTAGAAATGCTCGGTCAGGTCTTCACAGACACTGTCGGGCACTTCCACCCTGACCCCGATATCAACCGGCATGGAGGCAATGGGAAGCTGAAGCCTGTTGACAATGGTCTCGAGCCATGAGGCACCTTCCCTTCCGGGAGCCACTATCACATGTTCAGCATAATGTTTTGTGCCATCCTTGAGGACTATCCCTTTCGCTTTCCCTTCCTCAATTATCAGGTCCCTGACCACTGTATCCAGGAGGATGTCGCATTTCTCCTTCAGGTCAAGGTACATATTGTTGAGCACTACCCTGGAGGCATCGGTCCCAATATGCCTGATCCGTGCTGGCAGTACCTTGATGCCCACACTGGCGGCTTTTCTTATGGTCTCTTTCACTATGGAGCCTTCGGGTTCATAGGCGTGATTGTCCACACCATAGCTTACGAAGGTCTCGTCAACCCTCCGGATCATGTTTTCAAGGCGGATCTCGCCTATATATTCCTCAAGGTTACCGCCGAAACCTGTCGTGAGAGTGAGCTTTCCATCCGAGGCGGACCCTGCACCTCCCCAACCTGAAACGATATGACAGACAGGACAGTTCATGCAGGTCTTGGCCTTTTTCTCCAGGACAGGACAGTGCCTTTCGCTGATCACCTTGCCTTTGTCCACCATGAGCACTTTTCTGGAATTCCCTAAAAGCTCCAGGGCTGCGAAAATACCTGCCGGACCTGAGCCTACGATGATCGCATCATATGTCATGATCCAATTCTCCTTTGAAAAATTACTGGTTTCCCCCTGGAAAGTATAACGTGAAATGTGAAAAAAAGGACATTTCTGTTCTGTAACAATACGTTAAGCCCCCTATACAAACACACTACAGAGGAGGCCTTTCATTGGTTTAATCGAAAATCCGGAATTTAAGATCTAAAATTGGGGCCCCCGAGTTCTCGGTGGCGGAAGCATGAGACCAGGTGGTCGTTAACCATGCCTACTGCCTGCATATGGGAATAGATGATGGTGGGACCCACAAAGGAAAATCCTCTCTTTTTCAGGTCTTTGCTCAGTTTTTCCGCGAGAGACGTATAGGGAGGGACCTCTCCCATTTCCTTCCAGCAATTCTGGATGGGAACACCCTCCACGAAACTCCACATGTAATTGGAAAAACCCGAAAATTCCTCCCGGACCCTCAGGAATGCCCCTGCATTGGTTATGACGCTTTCGATCTTTCTCCTGTTCCTGATCAAACCCTCATGGAGCAGCAGTTCTTCCACCTTTTTGTGGCCGAAGGAGGCAATTTTTTCAGGATCGAAATTCTCAAAGGCTTTACGGTAGTTCTCCCGCTTCCTGAGCACCGTTATCCAGCTCAGGCCTGCCTGGGCTCCTTCAAGCACAAGGAATTCAAAGAGCTTTCGGTCATCGTGGACCGGCACTCCCCATTCCCTGTCGTGATATTCAAGATATAGGGGATCATTTCCTGGCCAGGGGCATCGTTCCTTCACGGCTTCAGTAACCTCTTTCGGAATCGATGGCCTTGAGGATGGCGTACATGGCCCTTGTATAGGGAAACTCGGATGCATCCCTGGCGTATCGGAGAACCCCTCCGGGGATGGTGTCAACTTCCATCCTTCTGCCTGCCCTGTTATCCTGGAGCATGGAAGGGATATTCAAGGCCGTCTGACTGATATTTCGGATAAAGACCTCCCAGAAGTCCTCAAAATCTATTTTCACCCCGGATCGTTCGGCGGCGATAATTGCCTCTCTGCCGATGCATCCCATGAGATCCATGATCAGTGGGCTGTTCATAAGCCCGGCATTGTTAAAACCCGTAAGGGCTGCCGTT
>JAFGMB010000129.1 GCA_016927765.1 Synergistales bacterium | reverse complement strand
ACCGGAACCTTGACGTGAACCTTATGCCCCTTGACGAGTTGAATGAAATCTACATGAAGGATCTCGTCGTTAAGGATATCCCGTTGGATCTCCCGCATGAGACAGAGTTCCCTCTTGCCTCCTGGCAAAGTGACTTCGAACCTGACTGTTTCCCAATGGGATGAATTGGCGTATCTTGAAAGATCGCTGTTCTTTACCTTGACCCTCAGACTATCCTTATACTCCTGGCCATAAAAGACTGCAGGGATATAACCTTCTTTCCGCAGCTTCTTGTTGGCTTCCTTACCAAAATCTTCCCTGTTCTCAAGGGAAAGGGTGACGATTTCTGTCATAAAAATGAGCCTCCTCTATCAATATTACTGCCATGGTTTACTTTATTTTGTAAACAGGCTGCTTACGGATTGATCCGTATGAACTCTCCTAATGGATTCTGCAAATAACGGAGCGATGGATAACTGAACGATTTTATCCAATTTTTTGCTTTCAGGCAATGGAATAGTATCTGTCAATACCACTTTATCAATTATTGAATCAGACAGTCTGTCAAGAGCAGGACCTGAAAGCACACCATGAGTTGCACAGGCGCATACAGCGACAGCTCCCCTTTCTTTCAACGCACGGGCTGCATTGACCATGGTTCCGGCTGTATCAATGATATCATCAACCAGTATCACTGTTTTCCCCTTCACTACTCCAATGATATCCATGACCTCACAGAAATTTGCTACTTCGTGAGAACGTCGTTTATCTACTATCGCAAGATCAGCATTAAGTTGAACCGCAAAGCGCCTTGCTCTGACCACACCACCTACATCCGGTGCAACAACAACAAGTTTTTCCTCAGCGATGGAATCCTTGAAATGGTCTTTGAAGTAGGACGAGAGCAAAGGGATACCGGTAAGATGATCTACAGGAATATCAAAAAATCCCTGTATCTGACCAGCGTGCAGATCTGCCGTGATCACCCTGTGGGCACCGGTTTTTTCCAGCAGATTTGCGATAAGTTTAGCAGAGATGGGGTCGCGTGCCTTTGTTTTTCGATCCTGCCTGGCATATCCGAAGTAAGGGGTTACTACATTGATCCTGTATGCTGATGCCCTCTTCAAGGCATCAAGCATTATCAGAAGCTCCATAATGTTATGGTTTACATTATTACAGGTCGGTTGAACGACGAATACATCCGCACCCCGGACACTTTCTTCTATGGACAGCCCGATCTCGCCATCAGAAAAAACAAAATGCCTTGCTACAGATAAGGGAACTGAGAGTTCAGAACATATCCTTTTCGCAAATTCGGGATGAGATGTCCCGGAAAAGATCTTTAAAGCTCTTGAACCAGACCCCATTTTACGCCCCCCTTGTCATTGCCGTTATTCTTTATCTTTCTTTTTTTTGAGCACCCAGTCTTTAAGGTTTTTCTGCCGGGCTCTGGCAACCGCAAGAGACCCTGAAGGAACATCCTTTGTTATGACTGAACCTGCTCCGGTATAGCTATCGTCCTCCACGTTAACAGGTGCCACAAGCATTGTATCACTACCGATAAAGCACCGGTCACCAATGTGAGTGGCATTCTTCTTTTTCCCATCGTAATTGCAAGTTATCGTACCTGCTCCGATGTTCGTGTCAGCTCCGATGACTGCATCTCCGATATATGAAAGATGGGGGACTTTTGACGATGTTCCGACAGTGCTGTTCTTTATCTCAACAAATTTGCCTACAAAAGTTCGATCATCGATCACTGAATGGTCCCTGATAAATGAAAAGGGACCAACGGTAGCATACTGACCAACCTGACTGTCGATGATCATGCTATGGGACAAGATTCTTGATTGTTTTCCAACTGATGAATTCTGGATCAGGGTAAAACTGCCAATCTTCACACCTTCCTCAATGGTAGTCTGACCTGACAACTGAACGAACGGCTCGATCTCCACATCTCTTGACAAAGTCACAAGAGGCCCTATCCTAACAGACTCGGGATCAGCCATCATGACTCCCTCGGCCATCCAGTCCATTAAGATCCTCTGTTGCATAAAAGAGGTGACCTCTGCTAATTGATGCAAGGTATTAACGCCCTCGAACTCCTGTGTGTCGTCAGAATGAAGAACATTGACGATTCCTTGTCGAAATTGTATTTCCTTTAAAGTATCGGTCAGGTAATACTCTTCCTGGGAATTGGCGTTGGACAGATTCAAAAGGGCAGTCTGCAGCCACGAGGTCCCAAAAACAAATATTCCTGAATTGACTTCTGTAACCTTCTTTTCCTCTTCTGTAGCATCTTTTTCTTCTACGATCCTGATCCCTTCCCGGGAACGGATCACTCTGCCGTATCCCACGGTATTGGAGGGTGAAAAGGAAAGGAAAGATAAGGCAGACCCGGTTTGAATATGGGACCTGATAAGAGCATTGATGGTATCGGTAGAAATCAGCGGTACATCTCCAGGGAGAACAAGAACATTATCAAATCGAGACCACCAGTATTCAGCCACCATCACAGCATGACCTGTTCCCTTTTGTTCATTTTGCCAGACAACGTTGATACCGGGCCATGAAAGGTCCAGATACTCTCTGACAGTGTCTCCTCCATGCCCTATGACGACAGAAGAGTTGCTGAGACCACAATTTCCCAATACAGCAAGGGGATAAAAGAGCATAGGTTGATCTATGATCTTATGCATCGTTTTGGGGAGTGAAGTTTTCATCCTTGTACCCTTTCCTGCTGCAAGGACAAGGGAACAGATAGAATTGTTCACAGACATTTTCTACACTCTCCTTTGTTGTTGGGTCCACCTTTTTATAGAACACAGTAAAAGGGGGGCTTATATAGCCCCCGTGAAGTTCCTGGCTGGGGTGGCTGGACTCGAACCAGCGATCGCGGATCCAAAGTCCGCTGCCTTGCCAACTTGGCTACACCCCAATCTACTCGCGTGAAATAGTGTATCATGGCAAGAGAACCTGTCAAGCTGAAGAGACCCCCAAGTTTTTCATGAGCTTGACAAGAATATTCAGAAAGGTCTTCAGTTGATGAAAATAATGGGTCCCGTCATTCAAGTAGACATTATAGCTAAATGGATGTTCATTTTCATCCTGTTGTTCTGTATCCTGACCACTGTAATTTCATTGATATCTTTAAAAGGCGAATCCAGGGCATGGTGGAAACTGGCAATTTTATGCATCGAATTGTTACTGGCAGCATCCTCCCTTTATCTCTTTTTTTTCATCAAGTGGTGGATCGCCATTGCACCTGTCCTCCCTTTTGTTATCGTTCTGCTCTTATTTTTCTTTGCCCAACGGAAATCATCATAAGGCAATATCGTCCTGTATCTGTGCTAACGGTCATTGGAGATTATAATATGCAATAGTGCTCTGATGAATCTATTTATGTGGAGAATATTATGATCCCAACTTTTATCGCAGGTTTAATGCTCTATTTCCCTTATTTATGGTGTTACTGGAAAAAAGAGGACCTTGAAAGATACGGTCTGAAATGGCGTTTAACTAAGAATGATGTCCTCCTGGTAGCCCTGCTTACTCTGATCACTCTCATTCCTCTGACCTTCATAAGTAGATGCTGGCCAGGTCAGTCCCTGCCTCGTCAGGTCAATGGCAGTAAGATCTTTGCCCTCCTTGTGACAGGGTTAGTTGCAGCCGTAGTGGAAGAGACCTTTTTCCGGGGTTGGCTGCAAACAATGTTCCGGAAGATGCTCGGTCCTTTGTTGGCAATTGTTATCACTGCCCTTGTTTTTGGATTAGCTCACACCTTCATGGGGCTCCATTTCCTGAGGTTTGCTACATTCTTCCCAGGCCTTATAATGGGTTACCTGAAAGAACGGACCGGAAACGTATTCCCGTCCATTTGCTATCATTTTTTCGGGAATGTATGGTCCATATGGTTCTTTCCGGATCTGTAAAGGAGTATTCATGAATAAAAGGTTGTTTAAGAGTTTGCTGCTGATCTTCTCCATGGTAGCTACGATGATCTGTTTCCCTGGCTTAGCAACGAGCGAGGTTTCCGGAAATAATATACTCACTCTTCAAATCCCATGCCAGGAAGGAAAGAAGGTTTATGCCTTTATAGGAGGCGAACAATATCCTCTTGGAGTGGTATTGTCCGTCCCCTCGACTACCAGATGGCCAAGTTACACTGCAAGCAAATGGGGACTTAAGGATACGGTCTGCGCCACAGCTGTGAATGCCATCCATCTACTGGTAAATCTGGAAAATGATCGAGGAAGAACTGTCAGCATATTACCATACGGGACCTACGCCCCTGCTTCCGGGCAGAATGCCTTTTTCGCTCTTTCAGGAAAACCTGGGACAGGGTTGTTCGGCGCATTCAGCCCTACTGTAGGATCCTCATGTTCAGTCATCTCGTCCGAAGGCAATACACGACATCTTCCCAGGGATGGCCTGTTCCAGCCTGATGAAACCCTGGTGATCACATCTGATCTTAATTTTCAGGCTTTTCTTATTGATATCGAGAACAGGCCGGGAGGGAGGGTCATGTTCTGGAATGATCATGGGCTTTCGATCATAGGAAGGGTCATCCGGCCGGTACGAGGGGTTGGAAGGTTTGGTGGTACCCAGTTCCAGGATCCCGGACGGATAAGGGCAAACCACACGGGTGTGATAGATATAAGCACTTCACCTCAAGGATCGACTGGGGGCTTTCAGATACTTCCCTTGATCCACGCGAGGTCTGTAGAAATGAAAAATGCATGGGAACTGACACAGTGGATGATAGTAGCTTCCCCGGGAGGGCTGGCCCGGATCTCAGGAAAAGCCCCGCTTTTCAGCAGCCTGCTAAAACCTGGAACAGCAAATAACGAACAACTCCGGGATATCTGGAACAGTTATCTGGGTCGTTCCCTTGTCCTTTGCCGACAGAATGGAAATAAATGGATATCCCTCCCGGTAAGGGTGGGAAGAAATGATTTGGCCCTTTCAGAAATTACTCATTTCAGGATCTATATTCCGCTTTATTACGAACCTCTATCGCAATGAATCGCTGGATAACAGGGTACCATACCTGGGTTTGCTACAGTTCTTCATGGTATCTTGAATAAGGCAGGGGCAAAAAAACCTGCCTTATTCAAGATAGGAGAACCCACATCTCTGCACTATTCCACTGTAACGCTTTTTGCAAGGTTCCGTGGCTGATCTATATCACATCCCCTATATCTGGCCACGTAATAAGCGAAAAGTTGAAGGGGTATTACCGCAAGAAATGGATTCATTTCCTGTTCCGTTACGGGGATCCACATAATGTCTTCAGCATTGGTGCCTATATATTGATCCCCCGAAGTAGCAACAGCAATGATGGGTGCTGATCTCGCACGTGCCTCCTGAATATTGGACAGAACCTTATCATAAAGCTCATCTCTGGGAATAACCACGACCACAGGAACTTCGGGATCGAGAAGTGCAATCGGACCGTGCTTCATTTCACCAGCCGCATATGCCTCTGCATGCAGATAGGATATCTCTTTCAGTTTCAGGGCCCCTTCAAGAGCTACAGGGAAGGAATTGCCGCGACCCAGGAAGAGAAAATTCCTGGCATTAGCATATTTTTCAGCAAGTTCTCGGATCAGAAGGTGGTCTTCCAGAATACTGTCTACTTTAAATGGCAGGATCCTGAGTTCCTGAACCAGCCGGTTTTCCTTGTTCTTTGAAAGAGTTTCGCAGACCCTACCAAGATAAAGAGCAAGGAGATATAGGACGCATAGCTGGCCTGTAAAAGTTTTCGTGGCGGCTACACCGACTTCAGGTCCTGCCTTCAGCAGAAGGACATGGTCCACCTCTCTGGCAAGGGTGGAATTAGGAACATTTGTCACCGCCAGACAACATGCACCAGAGGTTCGCGCTTTCCTTTCTGCAGCGAGAGTATCTGCAGTTTCCCCTGACTGTGAGACGAATATGGCAAGAGTATCAGGCCCCGATTTAAGTTTTCTGTATCTGTATTCAGAAGCCACATCAACACGAATATCACATTCTGTTACATTTTCAAAAAGTCTTTCAGCAATAAGCGCGGCATAATAGGAAGTACCGCATGCCACAATATGTATCTTTTTCCATTTATGGATGTCTTCATGGGACCATTTCAATTCAGCAGAAAGATCTACCGAGTCATCTTGTAGTCTTTCCAGCAATGAATCCCTGATCACTCGACTCTGTTCGTTTATCTCCTTTAACATGAAATGAGGATATCCATCCTTGTCGGACATGGAAACATCCCAGTCCACATGAAAGGAACTTCTGGTCAGCACCTGACCGGAGGAATCCCAGATCTGAATATTGTCCTGGCTCAATTCCGCTATCTCACCATCATTAAGATAAATAAAATCCTTTGTATATGGGAGTAGAGCTGGAACATCGGAAGCACAGAAGGATTCTTTCTTTCCTTTGCCAAGCACAAGAGGTGAGCCCTTTCTGATACAGTAGATCTTGTCTTCGATTTCACGGACAAGGATAACCAGGGCATAAGAGCCTTCCAGAAAACCACTGAGCCTGATCAGAGAAGATACTGCATCACCTTGATAGATCTTTGCTAGTAATTGAGCTACCACTTCGGTATCAGTCTGGGTATTAAAAGTAACTCCTTCTTTTTCCAGATCTTCTTTGATTTCAAGATAATTTTCGATGATACCGTTATGGACCAAAGCAACATTACTCTGGGAATCACAATGTGGGTGGGCATTGACCGCGGTCACTCCACCATGTGTAGCCCACCGTGTATGACCGATCCCCTGGGTCCCCTCAAAATTCCTGGATTTCAAAAGATTGTCAAGTTCAGCGACCTTCCCGACCTCTTTTTCGATCTGTATCTCCCGTAAATCCCTGATAGCGACACCAGCCGAATCATATCCTCTATATTCAAGACGATATAAACCATCCAAAAGAACATCCGCAGCCTTACGATATCCTATATAACCAACAATCCCACACATAATGAGTAGAGAAACACACCGCCTCTCCATAGCAGGCAAAAAAATAAAAAGGAGTACTGGCCGCTTTGTCCCACAGATCACTCCATGGCTTTCTCGGTCAGTTTTTCCGGGCACCTCCTCCATTACCCCGGGGTATCCGCCGAATCCTTCGATTAACCCCGACCTCGTCAACTGACAGAAGTCAGTTCTGGCGCTTGAGAATTAGCCGCTTGATCTTATGTTTTCAGTGTGTCCTGAGATAAAGCTTTTTCCACCACCACCCTCAGTTCATTCCGGGAAAGGGCAAGTCTTACAGTAGCATCAAGCCAACCTTGAAGTGTACCACAATCAAGCCTCTGCCCCTTGTATGCGTAACCCCACAATGTCTCCTTTTTGATCATCATTTTCAAGGCATCAGTAAGCTGATATTCATTTCCGGCTCCTTTTCCTGAGACCTTCAGATAATCAAATATCCTTGGCGATAGGACATATCGTCCCATTATAGCAAGATTGCTTGGAGCATTTTCCCTGGCAGGTTTTTCAACCAGGTCCAATATTCTGAACACCCCTTCTTCAATTTCTTCTGAAACAAGGGCAATGCCATAACGTGATACATCCTCATCCCCTACACGCTCAAGAGCGATCACACTGCCGCCATGCTTCTCATGAACATGGATAAGCTGAGACAGCACAGGTTCTTCTTCCGATACCATCACATCATCCGGCAGAATGATCCCAAAAAATGAATCACTGCACAAACATTCCCCACATAGCACTGCATGTCCGAGACCAAGAGGCCTGGGTTGTCTGACTGACATGAATTGAGCCTTCTCTGGGATCTCTTTTATCAATTCATAAAGAGCGCTGTTGCCTCTTTCCAGGAGAGTCTGTTCAAGTTCACCTGAACTGTCAAAGTAATCTTCTATGGAAGTCTTGTTTCTTCCTGTAACAAAAATTATGGACGTGCATCCTGAAGAGACTGCTTCATCAACTCCGTAGCTGATTATTGGACGATCAAGCAGAGGCAGCATCTCCTTAGGAAGTTCCTTTGTAGCAGGAAGGAAACGCGTACCAAGTCCACCTACAGGAAATAAACATTTTTTAACAGTCTCGTTCCGTGTCATTGATCTTCCCCCTTCGTACGATCATCCAACCAGGCTTGAGATCTCTTTGACAACACTCTCGGATATGGACTCCATAAGGTTGCGGTCTTTCGCTTCAACCAATATCCTGATAAGAGGTTCAGTTCCAGAAGGCCTGATGAAGATCCTTCCTTTTCCTTCAAGTATCCTGGAAGCCTCTTCCACAATGGACATAAAACCCGGATTTTCCAAAAGGATCTTCTTGTCATGAACGACAATATTTCTCAGGATCTGTGGATACCTGTCAAAGCGGTCAACCAGATACCGGATATCTTCACCCAGATCACTAAGAGCTTTAAGGAAAACAAAACCGGTACACAACCCATCACCAGTTGATGTATAGCTTTTTATGATAACATGTCCAGACTGCTCTCCACCAAGCCCGGAATTCTCTTCAACCATGGTTTTAAGAACATATCTGTCGCCCACAGGACATCTGAAGAGTTTAATATTTTCATGACTGAGATGTTCATCAAGGGCAAGATTGCTCATCACTGTAGCGGTCAGTCCCGACCCAAGAAGTCCCTT
>JAFGMB010000013.1 GCA_016927765.1 Synergistales bacterium | reverse complement strand
CTGATTATCGAATAAGTGGTTTTATCGATCAGGCTTGAGATCCGGAAGAGTATCCTTTTCTGAAAAGGAAATATGCAACTGTTACGCCAGCCATACCTATAGCTTTCATCAACAACAAGGGAGAGAAACAAAGAAGGCCGGTTAAGGCAAAGATCAGTCTCTGCCACTGTTTTATAGGTCCCTTGATGAAGGACATCATGGCATATCCCATGGCAAAAATAGCGAACACTCCGCTTACTACCGCAGCAATATTCGCTACAATTCCGCCGCTTAATATGAAGCCTTTGTCATAACAGAAGGCAAAGGGAACTACGAAAGCGAGTATGCCAAGCCTCATAGCGGCAAACCCGGTGCGGTTAGGGTCTGAACCCGCTATAGAACTGGCAGCGTATGCGGCCAGAGCCACTGGTGGAGTGATGTTGGAAATTATGGCGAAATAGAAAACGAACATATGGGCAGCCAAGGGGGCGAAGCCAAGTTTCACCAGGACCGGAACACCAAGGGCTGCTGCCAGTATATAAGCACCTGTTGTTGGAAGGCCCATTCCCAATACCAGGGAAACAAGCATGATCAGGATCAGGGCTATGAAGGGTATATCCCTGGCGAAGGAGAAAACCATTCCCACGAACTTGAAGCCGAAGCCTGTAAGAGCAACAGAGCCGACAACAATGCCGGCTGCGGCACAGGCGATACAGACGACTGGAATGTTTTTTGCCCCAGTGTAGATGGCATCACATATTGCCCTTGGACCCATGCGATTTTTACTGTCAAAGAGCGATATTACCCAGGCCATGGCGATGCCTATCACTGCCGCAAGCATAGGGGTATACCCTTTGAGAAGAAGATAGACCAGCCCGGCGATGGGGATCATTTTATAAATATCCCTGATGGCCTTGGACTTTGATGGCAGGTCTTTTTCAGATAGCCCTTTCAGGTTATTCTTTAGAGCTCCAAGATGGACCATGAGCAGCACGGCTCCATAATAGAGCAGGGCAGGGAGTATCGCAGCGATCATGACCAGCCTGTACTGGATCCCCAGTAAAGAGGCCATGATGAATGCACCCGCACCCATAATCGGAGGCATGATCTGTCCGCCTGAACTGGCAACAGCCTCAACAGCACCCGCGAAAAAAGGCGGATACCCGATCCTCTTCATAAGAGGGATCGTAAAAGTTCCTGTTCCATAGACGTTTGCAACGGCAGCTCCTGAAATAGATCCGAAAAGGGCGGAACTCACGACAGCTATCTTAGCCGGACCTCCGGGCGTGGTACCTGTAAAAGCCTGGGCAAATTCCATGAAATATTCGCCAATTCCACTTTTTTCAAGAAATCCCCCAAAAATAAGGAAGATCATCACGAAAGTGGCTGAAACCCCAAGGGGTATGGAAAAGACCCCTTCATCTGTCAGATATATCTCCTCGATTACCTCCGGAAGAGTGAAGGAGAGACCTTTTAGAATACCGGGCATCAGGTGTCCGAAATACATGTACCCGGCGAAAAAGCCGGCAATGATAGCGAGAGGCCATCCAACGATCCTCCTGGTCGCCTCAAGTAGTATGAACAGAAGAATACTGCCCAATACAAGCTGGGCAGTGGTAACTGGATCAACCTGGATGATCCTCATGGTGATTTCCTCATACATGAAGATACCGTAAAGACCGGGAAGTATCGAAACAAGGGCCAGTGACCAGTCATACCAGGGGACATTAAAACTTTCTGATCCCCTTTTTGCGGGGTACAGGACGAATACCATGGGAAGGACCCATGTGAGATGGATCATCCTCTGGAGATAGGCCTCGTAGGTCCCGAATACTGCAGTGTAAAGATGAAATATCCCCATGGCAAGGATATAAAGATAAATTATTTTTTCAATGGGTCCCGATAATTTTCTCAACTCTCGATCTCCTCTATTCCTTGAATTACCTCACTGAAGGCATTTGCAGAACCTGTCCGGCGGCTGTCCAACCCCCGCCGGACAGGTTCTGCGGATTTTGAATCCTTTTACCGGGTTATTTAGCTTCTTTCCAGAATTTCACGGCTCCAGCATGAGCAGGTGCACCGGCAGGGACCGCTTCTTCAGGGTTCAGCTCTTCCATGTCTTTAACTGCTGAGGCAAGGGTGGCCTTGTTTTCCCACATAGCCTTGGCCAGAGAATATACAAGATCTTCAGGGAGGTCTTTACGTACTACCACGCAGGTGTAATCCCCGACAGTGGGTACTGGCTCGTTAACGCTGTTGTAGGTCTCGGGCATAATTTCAAAAGTTACTGTCCCCAGGCTTTCTGTCATTTTCTGTCTGGCCTGATCGTCCACAGGCAGGATGACCACATCTGTCTGGGTCTCGATCTCCATGACTATGGACGCAACTCTTCCAACGGCGAAGGCAAAGCAGTCAAGATGGTTATCAGCAAGGAGG
This sequence comes from Synergistales bacterium, assembly GCA_016927765.1. Lineage (GTDB taxonomy): Bacteria > Synergistota > Synergistia > Synergistales > JAFGMB01 > JAFGMB01. Next base: position 3,366 of record JAFGMB010000013.1, on the reverse strand, counting down.
TTCTTACCGTCAGAGTAGGAGGCGAATTCGACAGAACCACCCCAATCCTTGATATCTTTCCAGCCCACTCCGAACCCCTTTTCGAAAATGGATCGGATGGTGAATTCAGAAGCTGTGCCCGGCTTAAGGGTGGCAAATCTCACCGGGAGTTTCTTGTCGATAATATCTCCTAACGAGGTGACACCATTCTTCTCGGCATAATCCTTACGCATGATAAAGTAGGTGTACTGACGATACAGGTTTGCTAGGACAGCTGCATTATCGGCCGGGGATTTGAAAGGTTCTTCCCCCTTTGCAGCGGCTCCGACGAGAGCTGTAACAGAGAAACCCATATCTCCTTTAGTGTTATTGGTATTTATAACATTGGATACACCACCACCTGTGCCGCTGGTGGTTTGCTGAACTGTCTTTGTCCACATGTCGGCTAAGGCTCCGCCAAGTGCGAACCAGTTGCCTCCAGGAGGTCCGGCCATAAAACGAAGCTGTTCGGGCCATTCCTCCTTTGATGCCAATGCCGGCGTTATACAAGCCGTTATAAGGACCAACGCCAGGACAATAAGAAGAAGTTTTTTCAAATTTGTTCACCCTCCTTGGGAAAATTAGGATAGAATTCAAGCCTTGAGGTATTGGTTATCCTTGCAAAGCTATAGAAAATTATACTTTATACATAATTGATGTCAATTTTTTTAATTGTATTAATATCCGCTCATCAGGAGATCTTTTAATTACCCTGGAACGGGTGGTTTATATACCGTTCATGGCAGAACTGGTCTTTTCAAGGTTAAATCCTGGAGGTGAACTGATCTGATGGCCCGGCCCGAAAACAAAGTCATATTTGCTGATCTTGCCATGCTTTTCATAGCCATTTTCTGGGGTTCAGGCTATGGGGTCAGCCATATGCTCTTGAGACATATGACCCCACTCTGGCTGATATCTTTCAGATTTTTCTTCAGTTCGATCCTGGTGATGATGGTTTTCAGAAAAAGATTAACCCTCCTTACCAGAAAGGATATGTTCCTGGCTTGTCTTGGAGGAGTGATCCTTTCAGGGGTTTTTATATCTCATATTCTGGGGCTTGCCATAACGACTCCCGGTAAACAGAGCTTTATACAATGTGTGCATGTGGTCATGGTACCTGTATTTTATGCTCTTTTTTACAGGAGATCTCCAGGGCTGTTAAATCTCCTGGGAGCTGTGATAACAACAGCAGGATTACTTGTGATGGCATTCACTCCGGATATGTCCTTTAATGCCGGGGATCTATTATCCCTTGTCCTGGCTCTGTTCATAGCTCTCCATGTTCTTGCCGTGGGAAATTTCTGCAGAAGGATGGACCCACTTGGTCTTGGAGTGGTACAGTTCCTTTCAGCGTCTTTCATAATAATTATTTTTGCCCTTATTTCCGAGCCTCTGCCGAAGATGGGTGATCTGACTTTTAACTTCTGGGTCGGATTTTCCTACGTGGTTGTTATGGTCACCGTGATCCCTTTCCTAATACAGCCGATGGCACAGCGATATTCTCCTGATACACATGCCGCTATACTTATGGCTACCGAGGGGCTTTGGGGATACTTCATCGCTGTTGTCATGGGTGAAGAGACCCTCAATAGCCAGGTGCTGCTGGGTGGTATTGTAATATTTATTGGGGTCATGTTGGTTGAATCTCAAATGTTCCTGAGAAGGAATATTGAAGAAAAAGACCTGAATATTGACAAGATGTAGCTCAAAGGTAATATAGCTCATCTTTCTGCTTATCTCTAAGGAGGTTTTCCATATGGTAGCAAAAGGTAAAAAACATGTTCAGAAGCATATCCTTGATCCCGGGGGAGAAATTCCCGAAAGAGATCAGATAGATGCAAGGTTCAAATGGGGACTTGATCACATTTATCCTGATCTGAAAAGCATGGAACAGGATTTCAGCAGAGTGGCTCTGAAATTGGAGGAATTCAGTTCTTTCAGGAACAGGCTTGGTGAATCTCCCGAGCTTTTCAGGAAGTGCATGGAACTGGAAGAGGACCTGGGTATCTCCATGGGACGGATCCTTGTCTACTGCACTATGAGAAGCCATGAAGACACCAGGAATAATTTGTCCCAGGGTCTTGCCGACAGGGCAATGAACCTGATGGTCCGTTTCTCCACGGTCACCTCCTTCATTGTTCCGGAGATCACAGGCCTTCATGAAGATATACTGAAAAGTTATCTTTCTGAAGAGGACCTTTCTCTATACCGTTTTATGCTTGAGGACATTCTGCGGCAGAAAGAACATGTACTGACCCCGCCCGAAGAAGAGATCATTGCAAGGGCAGGCGAGCTTTCCCATGCCCCCGAGAATATCTTTTCCATGCTTTCCAATGCCGATATGAAATTTCCTTCCATTCCTGATGAAGAAGGGAGAAGGACCGAACTGACAGAAGAAAGATATATCAGGTTCATCAGGTCAACAGATCGTAAGGTAAGGAAAAAGGCTTTCATGGAACTCCACAAGACCTATGGAAAGTTTGAAAACTCCCTTTGTGCCATGTACAGCTCGAATATTAAATCGGATATCTTTCATTCCCGGACCAGGAAATATGATTCCTGTCTTGAGGGTTCCCTTAACGGGGATAATATCCCCCCTTCGGTTTACGATAATGTTGTGAATACCGTAAATCTGAACCTGGAACCCCTTCATGAATATGTCGCCCTGAGAAAGAAAGTGCTTGGGCTGAAAAGTCTTCACATGTATGATCTTTATGTCCCTCTGGCGAAAGAGACGAGAAAGGATATCCCTTACGAAGAGGCTCTGGAAACTGTCCGAGAGGGACTTTCCCCTCTTGGAGAGGAATATCTTTCACTTCTGGAAAAGGGTTTCACGGATAAATGGATCGATGTATTCGAGAACAGGGGCAAGAGGAAAGGGGCCTATTCCTGGGGCAGTTACGGGACCCATCCATATGTGCTTCTCAATTACAATGGAACATTGAGAGACGTTTTCACCATCGCCCATGAAATGGGACATGCACTTCATTCCTGGTATTCCCACCGGGAACAGCCTTACATATATGGAGATTATTCCATATTTCTTGCAGAGGTAGCTTCTACAACCAACGAAGCATTGCTTATGAACCATCTACTTTCCAGGGACCTGTCCAGGGAAGAAAGGATCTATCTCCTTAATTACCAGCTTGAACAGATAAGGACTACAGTGTACAGGCAGGCCATGTTCGCCGAATTCGAAAGGGATATACATACCCTCGCGGAAGAAGGTCGGCCGGTTATCCCGGATCTTCTGAAGAGCTATTGGCATGAGCTTAACCAGAAGTATTACGGCCCTTCGATAGTTGTAGATGCTGAAATAGATATGGAATGGGCAAGAATACCTCATTT
>JAFGMB010000128.1 GCA_016927765.1 Synergistales bacterium | reverse complement strand
TAATAGTCGAAAGAAGTACCGTACCACGCTTCGAGCGACAGCTAGCCCAATCTGCGAGGGACATCGCATATTCGGTTTCAGAAATTCCAGAGATCAAAAAATATATTGACTGGCCGGATGGGGATCAGATCACCCAGCCTATTGTGAACAGGATAATGAAAAGGGCAGATGTTAGATATATCCTGACTATCGGAGGGGCAGATGCTAAACCGGTAATAGAAGGTTTTCCCTATTCGACTTTTCCTGAAGTCACGACCCTTGGGCCGACCTTGAGAGCATATGTGCCGGTAACTCGGGATGGGCGGAAAGTTGGGGCGGTAGCGGTTTACCTTTGGACCCACGACGTGAACATTCTTATATGGAGTCTGCGCAGGAAGATCATCATGGCAGTTGTATTCGGTTTGGTGATAGGTATTTTTTTCGCCCATCTTTTAGCGAAAAATATCAAGAATTCCATGTTCGGAATGGAACCTCACAAGATCGCATCCCTTCTCCAGGAAAGAGAAGTCCTTCTTGAATCAGTAAAGGAAGGCATCCTCGCCATCGATTACCTGGGTAATATTCTTTTTATGAACCGAAAAGCAAGAGAGCTGTTCGGGCTGTCCCCTGATGAAGACATAGAGGGAAAACCTGTGGAGTTGTATGTAACTAATTCAAGGCTTAAGAGAGTAGTTGAAAAGGGTGAAGCCGAGTATGACCAGGAGCAGTTCATTGGTGACCACAGCATAATCACCAACAGGATCCCTATCAGGGTGGGGGGGCAGGTCTATGCTGCCATCGCAAGCTTCAGGTCTGTAGATGAAATGCGCGATCTTGCTGAAGAATTGACAGGAGCAAGGAAACTTGCGGATGTTCTCAGGGTCCAAAACGAGGCACTGAGAGTCCAGAAGCATGAATTTCTGAACAAACTGCACACCATTTCCGGATTGGTCCAGTTGGGAGATTATACAGATGCCTTAAACCTGATCCAGAATGAATCCCATTTACACCAGGAAAGTATCCAGTTCGTAACGGCAGCTATTCAGAAACCTGCTGTTGCAGGGCTTATCCTTGGAAAGATGGGAAGATGCAGGGAATTGGGCATACAGTTCCATTTATCCGAACAAAGCCGGCTTGGTCCTGTCTCAAAAATGGACGATGAATCCATGATAGTATGTATGGGCAATCTGATCGAAAATGCCATGGAAGCCGTTCTATCAGAGAATTCAGATCTACAGAGGGTCAATGTATTAGTACAGCAGTCAGACAATAATCTTTTAATAGAAATTGAAGATAGTGGTCCTGGTATTCCCGAAGACCTGGTTTCAAGGATATTTACAAAGGGATACACATCCAAAAAAGGAGAAAAGAGAGGTTATGGCCTTTTTCTTGTCAGGTCCATTGTTGATTCATATGGGGGGACCATAAGTGTTGATAACAAGTTGAATAATGGCACAATTATCACGATGATAATACCGGAAGGTGAAGGTCATGTCTGATCATATATTGTCAGTTCTGATAGTGGAAGATGATCCCATGGTGGCGAATTTACACCAGCGTTTTATCTCTGTTATGGAGGGGTTTACTGTGGTCGGAATTGCTCGTACAGGAACAGAAGCCCTGAAAATGCTGGGAAAGGGACCAGTCGATCTTGTCCTTCTGGATATCTTCATGCCAGGTATTGACGGTCTTGAGTTGCTTCGCAATATCCGGGAAAAAAGAAAGAATACCGATGTAATAATGATCACAGCAGCCCAGGAAGGAGCTATCATTCAGGAAGCTTTAAGGCTGGGCGTTTTCGATTATCTTCTTAAACCCTTTGAATTCACCAGGTTCAAGGAAACTCTCCATAAACTTCGAGAACATCATCAGGGAATGCAAAGCAAACAGGTTCACTTGAACCAGGATCAGATAGACCAGGTATTTTCAAGAAAAATAAAATTTCATGACGATCCTGAAATGTTGCCTAAAGGTATCCAGAAAAACACATTGGAACGGATCCTGGAGCCCTTTAAGTCTTCTTCTGGATCTCTTTCTCTTTATGAAGTTGCAGAAATTACTGGCTTATCCAGAGTAACTGTTAAACGTTACGTCCAGTTCCTTCTACAAAGTGGTCGTCTCACAGAAGAGACCCATTACCAGGAAGTGGGAAGGCCATTGAACAAATACCTCTTCATAAAATAGAAAACCACCTGTTAATTTCGACAGGTAAGAGTTTTCAGATACATTGATATGTTTCTCTTTGAAAACCTCTTATGTTGAAGGAGACGGATGTTAATGAAAGAATCCGCGGTAAGGGAAAAAATAAACCATTTCTATTGGATTGAGAAGATCAACTGAGCCATGGTAACTTTAAAACTTCTGGATGAAGTTTATCAAATTCCACTGAACAGACAGGTTATCGAAGCGGCTCATGGCATGAACGGCGCAGGAAGATACGGTGCTCAATGTGGTCTGATCGAAGGTATGCTTATGTTTCTGGGCATATGGGGCAAGGCAAGAAATCTGAACTACCAGGAAACCCAGGAGCTTTGTAAGGAATATGCAGGTATATTTGAAGACACTTTTGGAAGTCTTTTATGTAGTTGTCTCAAACCTGAGGCAAAATCCTCAGCGAAGGATCCTGATCATCCCTGCGAGGAACTAAAGATAAAAGCGCTCCTTATGGATATGGAATTCCTTTTGAGAAAGGATCCTCTCAATATCATTTGAAAACAGTTGTTTCCAGGTAATCTTCCCCAAACGTCCCTGTGAAGGGGCGTTTTTTTAATTTCATTTCTTACATATCATGTTCAAAATGTTCAAAATATTGCATATTTATCGAACTGAAAATATGATCAAACTGCTTTATTACCCTCTTCCAAAAGTCAAGTCTCAAGATTGCTGTAAATTTATTCTCGGTTAACTTTAGTTTTATACAACCCTTATCATGGGGTTATCTT
>JAFGMB010000127.1 GCA_016927765.1 Synergistales bacterium | reverse complement strand
TCAGAGAATTCAGGGTATCCGATACCGGAGATTATGAAGTCGGTCAGGAACTCACTGTTTCTATGTTCGAAGCTGGAGACAGGGTAAACGTGAGTGGGAAAAGTAAGGGTAAAGGGTTTGCTGGTGTGATGAAGAAATATCATTATGGTGGCAATCCAGCAACCCATGGTGTTTCCAAAACTCACAGGAAACCGGGTTCAAGCGGTGGTAGCAGCTACCCTGGAAGAGTTTTCAAAGGCAAGAAAATGCCAGGGCGTATGGGCGATGAAAAGGTGACAGTAAAGAATCTTTCTGTTGTAGCTGTTGATCCGGGCAATAACCTTCTGCTGATAAAAGGGGCCATACCAGGGGCAAGAAACAGCCTTGTTATGGTCTTCAAGCAGAGTTAACCCGGTTAGTAAAGGAGGGCAAGAGATAAATGCCTACCGTTAAACTGGTCAATTTCCTTGGTGAAGAATTAGGTGATTTCCAGCTGTCCGATAACGTCTTTGGTGCCCCCATTCATGTGGTTGCAATGCACCAGGTAGTTGTGGCTCAGCTTGCCAATCAACGCCAGGGAACTCATTCTACAAAAACCAGAGGTGAAGTCTCTGGTGGTGGACGCAAACCCTGGAGACAAAAGCATACCGGCAGGGCTCGCCATGGGAGCACAAGATCTCCTATTTGGGTTGGCGGTGGTGTGGTCCATGGACCCAAGCCCAGGGATTATCACCAGAAGGTTAACAAGAAAGTCCGAAAAATGGCTTTGAAAAGTGCACTTTCGTTGAAGGTTCAGGAAGCCCAGGCTAAAGTTGTCGATTCATTTCAATTGGAAAGTCCTTCAACCAAGTCAATGGTAAACTTCCTTAATTCCATTAAGGCAAAAAAGCCGCTGATACTTGTGCATGAAACTGATGCCAGGGTGATCAGATCTGCTTCCAACATACAGGGAGCAAAGGTCCTTCACGTAGACAGTATCAATGTTTATGATCTCCTTAATGCTGAGAGCCTCATTCTCACTCCTGAGACTGTCAGGAAACTTGAGGAGGTGTATTCTCTATGAACCTAATTGCACACGACATTATCGTTAGACCTGTAATTACTGAAAAGACCAGTGCACAGATGGAAAGGAACCAGTATACCTTCGAGGTTCATCCAAGCGCAAACAAGATCCAGATAAAACAGGCTGTGCAGGAAGTTTTCAAAGTAAAAGTGCAGAAGGTGAATACTGTTAAAGTCCACTCAAAGCCTAAAAGGATGGGTGCTTTTATCGGAAGATCCAGATCGTGGAAAAAGGCAATAGTGACCCTTGCTCCTGGAGAACGTATCGAGTTCTTCGAAGGTGCCAGTGTTTAAAGTGAGGGGAGGAACAATAGATGGCAATTAAAAAGTTCAATCCCTATACTCCAGGAAGACGTTTTATGTCTATCCAGACCAAAGAGGATCTTACGAATCAGGATCCCGAACGCTCTCTGCTTGCCCCTCTTACAAAAAAAGGCGGTAGAAATAACCTTGGCCGAATCACCATGCGCCATAGGGGTGGAGGGAACAGGAAAAAGTATAGGATCATCGATTTCAAAAGGGATAAATTTGGTGTACCAGGCAAGGTAGCCTCCATTGAATATGACCCTAACCGTTCTGCAAGGATAGCCTTGATCAATTATTCCGATGGAGACAAGAGATATATTATCGCTCCTTCCGGCATAAGGGTTGGAACGAGTATCCAGGCAGGACCAGGTTCAGATATCACTCCCGGAAATGCCTTACAGTTGAAAGATATTCCTGTAGGTACTGTAGTTCATAATCTGGAACTTGAGCCTGGAAAAGGAGCTGTTCTTGTCAGATCTGCAGGAACTTCGGCACAGTTGATGGCTAAAGAGGGCAAATATGCCTATCTCCGTATGCCGAGTGGAGAGCTTCGTCTAATTCTCCAGCAGTGTATGGCCACTGTTGGTCAGGTAGGCAATGAGGAACATGAAAATGTGACTCTTGGTAAAGCCGGGAAAACAAGATGGCTTGGCAGGCGCCCGATGGTCCGAGGAATGGTCATGAATCCAGTAGACCATCCAATGGGTGGAGGCGAAGGCCGAAGTAAATCCAAAAAACATCCTATTTCTCCCTGGGGAACTCCTGCAAAAGGCTACAGAACCAGAAAGAAAAAGCCTTCTGACAGGTTGATCATCCGGCGGAGATATGCAAAGTAGGTCCTATAAGGAGGTAGACATAGAATGGCTCGATCCACAAAAAAGGGACCTTATGTTGATCGCAAACTTTTGATGAAAGTCGAAGATATGAACGAAAGTGGCCAGAAGAGGGTCATCAAGACCTGGTCCAGAGCTTCCACGATTGTTCCAGCCATGATCGGTCATACTCTTGCGGTTCATAACGGTCGTGTTCATATCCCTATCTTTATCAGCGAAAACATGGTAGGGCACAAACTAGGGGAGTTTGCTCCAACTCGCAAGTTCGGAAAACATGCGGGACAGGAACGCTCCACTAAAGTCAGATAAGGAGTGTTGGTAATGGAAGCTAAAGCCGTTGCCAGACAGGTGAGGATCTCCCCATTGAAGGTTAGGCAGGTCCTTCCCTTGATAAGAGGAAAGTCAGTTGACCAGGCAATGCTTATTCTCAGGTATAACCCTAAAAAAGCTGCAAAGATAGTGGCCAAGGTGCTTCAGAGTGCAGTAGCAAATGCCGAACACAATTTCGGTATGGATACTGAGAAACTTTCTGTGGTTTCAGCATTTGCTGACCAGGGTCCGAGCATGAAACGCTGGCGTCCGGTTTCCATGGGTAGAGCTCATCCATATAAACACCGTACTACCCATGTGACTATTACTGTTGCGGAAAAGTAAGGAGGGGTGACTGTTGGGACAGAAAGTTCACCCGGTAGGTTATAGGTTAGGTGTCGTAAATGAGTGGGAATCCAAGTGGTATGCGGAGGGGAAGAACTACTCCAAGAACCTTCACGATGATCTCAGACTGAGGGAATGGATCCACAAACGGTGGTCTCATGCGGGAATATCGAAGATAGAGATAGAAAGAGTAGGCAATGTAATTCGGTTTACTGTATGGACCTCCCGGCCTGGTGTAGTAATTGGAAAAGGTGGTCAGGAAATACAGGAAGTTAAGGATGAACTTCAGAAACAGACCGGGGCAAAGGTAATGGTCAATGTCCAGGAGATCCAGAATCCGGACCTGGAGGCACAACTTGTCGCTGAAGGAGTTGCCTCCGCCCTCGAAAGAAGGGTCAGTTTCAGAAGAGCAATGAAACAGTCTATCTTCAGGGCTATGAAAGCAGGTGGGCAGGGCATCAAGATTCAGTGTTCAGGTCGTCTTGGTGGAGCGGAGATAGCCAGAACCGAATGGTATAACGAGGGAAGGCTGCCTCTTTCCACGATAAGGGCAGATATTGACTATGGCTTCTACGAAGCCAAAACCATTTACGGAGTAATTGGAATCAAAGTCTGGATTTATCGTGACCGTGAAAATGAAAGACCCATGCCACAGCGATCGGGCCGGAAAGCAAGGAGGTAAGTTCCATGCTTATGCCTAAACGTGTTAAATATCGTAAACCTTTCAGGAGACCTCTGAGGGGTATCACCAAGGGTGGCGGGACCGTATCTTTTGGCGATTATGGACTTCAAGCCCTTGAATGCGGTTGGATCACTGCACGCCAAATAGAAGCTACCCGTGTTGCCATTTCAAGGAAGATGAGAAAGGGCGGCAAGATATGGATAAGGATTTTCCCGGACAGGCCTTTCACCAAAAAACCCCTGGAGACCAGGATGGGTAAGGGTAAAGGTAACCCTGAATTCTGGGTAGCGCCTGTCAAAAGAGGAAGGATCATGTTCGAGGTAGCTGGTGTTCCCAAGGAAGTGGTCGAAAGAGCATTTACGACCGCTGCTCATAAGTTGCCTATCAAGGTCAGGCTAGTCAGCCGCGAAGGTTTTGGTGGTGATTAAGCATGGATGTTAAGAGTTTAAGAGATCTCACTTTGGAAGAGCTTGAAGAAAAACACCGTCAGTTTAAAGAGGAGCTTTTTAACCTGCGTTTCCAAAACGCGATCGGTCAGCTGAAAAATACCAGCAGGATCAAAGATGTCAGAAGAACCATTGCCAGGGTCCTTACTGTTGTTAGAGAAAAACAACAGCCCCACAATGGCCCTCTGGGAAGGAGGTAAGACCAGATGGTGGAGAAAACACCCCATCGCAAAACCAGAGTGGGTACTGTCGTGAGTGATAAAATGGACCGTTCAGTAGTTGTCCAGGTGTCACGTTACTCGGTACACCCTCTTTATGGCAAGAGGATCACCAGGAGCAGTAAATACATGGCCCATGATGAGAACAATGAATGCAGAGTAGGTGACACTGTATCTATTGGAGAGGTGAGGCCTATCAGTAAGAATAAATGCTGGAATGTCCTCAAGATCATACAGAGGGCACCTGTTTTTGATACTGATAAAGATACAGGTGAGGAGGAATAGGCCATGATCCAGCTTAGAACGGTATTAAAAGTGGCCGATAATTCCGGAGCCAAAAAGATCCAGTGCATTCAGGTACTGGGAGGGAGTCGTCGTCGCTGGGGTACCATCGGCGATGTAATAATCGCTTCCGTTAAGGAAGCCATCCCTAACAGCAATATTTCCAAGGGACAGGTTGTGAAAGCTGTTATTGTAAGGACGAAGAAAGAGATCAGGCGGAGAGACGGTTCCTATGTCCGTTTTGATGATAACGCCGCTGTGGTAATTGATAATAACGGTGATCCCAAGGGCACCAGGATCTTTGGTCCTGTAGCCAGGGAGCTTCGTCAGAGGAAATACATGAGAATTCTGTCCCTCGCGCCGGAAGTTGTTTAAGGGGGCAAGGAAATTATGTCAAAAATGAGAATTAAAAAAGGTGATAGAGTCCGCGTTATTTCTGGCAAAGATATAGGAAAAGAGGGCAAGATCCTTAGGAATGTCCCGAAGAAAGATATGGTGGTAGTGGAAGGTGTAAATATGGCGACCAAACATGTGAGGCCTTCCCAGAAGAACCCTCAGGCCGGTATCATCAAGCAGGAGGCACCTATATATGCCAGCAAAGTGATGTTAGTCTGCCCTTCGTGCGGGAAGCCAACCAGGGTCAGCAGAGCATTTCTTGAAGATGGAAAGAAAGTCCGTCTTTGTAAGAAATGTGGCGAGATAGTTGACCAGGTTTAATTGAGGAGGGTATTGAGAATGAAGCCACGTTTTCTGGAAAAATACAGATCAGAAGTAGTACCTTCTCTGGTAAAGGAATTTAATTATACCAATATCATGGAGGTACCTAAGATAAGCAAGATAGTGGTAAATATCGGAGCTGGCGATGGGAAAACGGACAGTAAGTACATGGATTCAGCCATGGCAGAACTTGAGCTTGTTACAGGACAGCATCCTATTCTTAAAAAAGCCAAGAAATCCATTGCTGGGTTCAAGCTCAGGGAAGGAATGCCTGTCGGTTGTATGGTAACTTTGAGAGGTGCCAGAATGTGGGAATTCCTTGATAGGCTCATTTCCGTTGTTCTTCCGCGAATTAAAGATTTCCAGGGTGTTTCAGAGAAAGCTTTTGATGGCAGAGGCAACTACAATCTTGGTCTTAAGGAACAGTTGATCTTTCCTGAAATAGACTA
>JAFGMB010000126.1 GCA_016927765.1 Synergistales bacterium | reverse complement strand
CATATAGCCTATTTTACTGTAAAACTTGAGCAAAATAGGCTTATTGCATAAGGATCTTTGCTTTCAGTCGGGTAACAAAATTATGGGCTGCCCTGATGGGTTCCGGGAGCCGGTACCTTGTACAACATGAAAGGACTATTTCAGAGGCCTGTTCAAGGGAAACAAGATGTCCGGGGCTAATGTAAAGGGGCCTAACATTGGTCCGGCTTCTCAATACCGTACCGATCACTTCGGCCCTATCTCTCAAGGGTACTGTTGATCCTTTTTCGAGATACAGATCCATGTGATGGCCCGTAAGGCGGCTCTTGGCGACTCCTATTGTGGGCCGGTCAATGGTGACCCCGAAATGTGACGCCAGGCCAAGTCTCCTGGGATGGGCTATACCTGCCCCGTCTACCAACCATATATCTGGTTTTGTCTTCATCTTGTCATAGGCATCCAGAAGAACCGGAAGTTCACGAAAAGAAAGCAGGCCGGGAATATATGGGAAAGATATCTCCTTTACAGCATAGACCGCTTCTATGACTTCCCAGGACCCATATTTCATTATGATAATTCCAGCCACCGCAGTTGAGTATTTGCCGTTCCTGGAGTAAGAAACATCTGTACCGGCAATGATTCTTATGTCTTGATCATAAAAATCATTTAAACGGACTTTTTCTGCCAGTTGTTTCTGTAGTTCTGCTGCATTGTGATACGAAAAGTTATCTTCTTCACTCGAGAATTGGTACAACAATATTCCGTCACCTGTCTTCTTTGAGACCTATCTCTTTTTCATAAAGTCCTGGATTAATTTTCCCACAAAAAAGCCCCGCTGGAAAAAGCGGGGCTGGATATCGATCAAATTACAAACTCGATTTTCTCTCGAAAGCAATAGATCATTCTATAACTTTCCAGTAGAGGACATCCCCTTCTCCCTCGTAAGCACTCCCAGAACCTGGAAGGGGCGGGAGAAGACCGCTAATATCCTCGGAAATTACTCCTCCATCAGCAGTACCCACGTACACATTACCTTCTTCATCAATGGCAGCTCCCCCAGTAAACTCGATCCCGGGATAGGTTATGATAGTAGCACCTTCATTCAGGGCATAACTATCTGCAGCCTGTTTCAGATAGGTTTCCCCTGTTGGAGAAACAGTATTGGCAAGATAATCGATATTTTCCTTGGTAATTGGAAGGACATAGATATGGCTCTGGTTATTATCCGGCTCATAGCTGGCCAGGACAAGCCTGCCGTTATAAAAGATGGGGGATGATATGGCTATATCCTGGTTCCAGTATTTATCCGTTGATGGATCTGCCCCAGCGAGATACATCTGCCAACCGTACCGATAGTCACTGCCAGAATAAGCAGTGGTAAGCGGAAGGATAACAGTCTGGTTACCCCTTCCAAGGGCTGCCGGATCCAGTACTATAGGAGTGTTATTCTCTTCCACGTATTTCCTGATATTCGTTATATCAAGGACAAGCAGAAGCCTTATATCATCCTTAGTTTCAGTATCTGTCTCAGGATCATATTCACCCTCGCCATCTTTAACTACCAGGGCCACAAAACGGTGATAAGTCTGGGTACTTGATCCATTGTTAATACTGGTCCTCATGTAGGTTGCGTCCATATCCTGCATGCTTGCAGCACCCAGTTGGGATTTGCCGTAATCGCCACCAAGAGTCTTTTTCAAGCTCATCTGGTAATACATCTTCATTAAATGGAAGGGCCCTTCATCATTGTCAATATATTCCTGTGGACTCCATACATATAGATTACCGTTTGAAAGATGGATATAGACCTCATCAAGGACAGCCCTGCTCTGTAGGTTGAGAGTGGTGGCTCCTCCAGAGATATCGTTCACATTGTGCGCAATTGGAGCGATACGAGTTGGGAATCCTGCTTCGTAGTCAGTATCCCAGTAAGCGATATTGGAGCCTTCATAATAATCGAGAGCATGGCATAACCGGATAGGATCGTAAAGAAGTTTTCCGGTGTTGGCATCAATGTGGTAGATGTTAAAATTATCTCCAGAATCAACGCCCACCATTATTTCTCCCCAGATACGCCCGAGATCTCCGCTTTCAACAAGGCCTATGGTAGGTCGAGTGAGGGACAACTTGAGATCCAGATAACCACTGTAATCAAGTGAGGAAAGAACTGCTTCCCTGGAATACATATTTCCATTTATAGCTATTGATCCCTCAATTGACCCGTTATCTAGCCAGTAGGCATTTGAAATTGACCACAAGAGTTCCGGTGATGAGGGGGTTACACCTGTATCTTCTGCCACAGTTACTGCGTATAGACCAAAGGAATGTCCATCTAAATTAGTTGGAGGTTCCCCACTGATGGCAGTAACATTAATATCCTCGGAACCTGTAACTTCAGCTAATTCTTTGTCCCAAATGTCTGAACCTGATACTGCATCATCTTTTGGAACAAGTGTATTACCCATACCGGTGGAACCAAAAATCACCCTTCTCCAGTTATCTGCTCCCCCATCATTATTTGAACCATCGATTTCGATATCACCAATTCCAATAAACCCGTCAAGAGTGGTAAGACGGGGATAGTAGCCATCCTGTTCATAATAATAATAATGATATGGTGAGAACTGGAATGCTGGAGTAGGCATTGCTGTAAAACGGGATTCAAAATAATCTGACGAAGTATTTGTACTGATCATATGTAGCCAGCCTTCATTAGTCGATATATAAAGGACTGCATCTCCCCATTTCATGGATGATGATGAACCATATATATTCTGCGATAGATATGTCTTGAAAGCAGGAAAACCGGGCATTTCTTCAACCCAGATGTTATCGATCCAGTTCAGGACAGGTGCAGCATGCCCTGAATCGCAGACCGGATAAGCATTATCAGGCCCTTTACCAGGACTGTTGGAAGAAGCCCAGGACTTCCAAGCAGTCCACCAATCGTCAGGCATGTACTGGTTCGCTATATCCAAAGAAGTAACACCATAAAAAGCTTTGGTCCAATTTGGAACATGGGAAGGAAGAATAAAGGATGTGAAATTGTCTTCACTGGATGTTCCAAAAGAAGTGGGATCTCCTTTATGAACCATTTTCATTTCATAACCAATAAAAAATGGATCTTCCTCTTCGGATGAAAGGACATTTCCAGTTAATAAATTGGATAAATATAGCACAGAACCCCATGAATAAGGCAATTCCGTTTGCTCCTGAGTTATAGCCCAGGCAAGAAAATCCCTGTCCTGTCCCACAATGGTAAATGCCAATGGAGGATAGGGTACTGTGTATTTTTCAAAAACTCTATTCAAATAAGGTGATACAGGCCACACCGGCCAATTATCGAGTTCCTCTGATCCTACCTCCTTGATCATGCCCGGAAAAACCAAAATCCCCAAGACAAGGGCTGAAAAGATTACGCATCGAGAATATTTTCCAAGATTAATCATTTGGTATCACCACCATGGATTCTATGCCAGTTCGTTTGTTATTTTCCGTTCGAGCAATGGACCTCAATACAAAAACCCGGCCACCTGTTCTTCTCAGGCCCAGAATATTACGGTTCGGGTCAATGAATCCCGATTGCCCCTCTCCGGTGATTTGAGATGATGTCCCTGGAGGGAAATATTCATGATATATGGGGGGCAATCCAGAGATGTCAGGACTGGAATCGGTGTCAGGAACATAATTGCAATTGAGGACAAAGGTCTCTACACTGATCCCGTTTCCGTCTTCAAAGTCATGGGACCTTACCAACACATCCTCCCAATCAACAACATTTTCAACAAGATCTTTCGATATAGCCCCGCGACTATCCAGTAACCAGGCCTTGGCTTCTTCCACTCCGCTCTGGGCCGCGTTATACAGCTTCTGATGTTCTATGGTGGCCTGGGAGGTGCTGAAATAATTGGTGGTAAGATCCATGATGACCGCACTCAGAAAGATCACCACCAGCATTATTATCAAAACCAGCGCCAGGCTGAACCCTTGTCTTTTTTTCATAGGCCTTTCCTCCAGGGTATTTAATGAAAATCACGAATCCAGAAAAAATAAAATTTAAAATAATTCTAACCTTTTACGCCCGATCACAAAAGAAAACAAAACCCCGGGCAATCCCCAAGGTTTTCATTTTCCCGTACTGGGGCAACCCGGCTGTCATAGCTTATATGCTTTAGACCCGTGGTTTTGCGTCATCATCTTTCGATGATTTTGCCTAGAATATACATTAATACATGTTCAATATATACCGGAAAGTTCATGAAGTCAATTACGCGTTGTTGTGCTGTATTGGTGATATTACCCGGGTGGGTTAGCTATTCTGGAGAACAAAAAAGGGCAGCCTTAAGGCTGCCCTCATACACGCTACTGGTAAGATCAGTCTACTTGATCTCCACTTCGGCTCCAACTTCTTCAAGCTTCTTTTTAACGTCTTCAGCTTCTTCCTTGGTGACGCCTTCCTTGATAGGCTTGGGAGGATTATCGGTAAGCTCCTTGGCTTCTTTCAGGCCAAGTCCTGTAAGCTCACGGATAACCTTGATGGTAGCGATCTTGTTGGATCCTACAGCCTTGTAGATAACGTCAAATTCGGTCTTCTCTTCCTCTGCAGGAGCAGCAGCGCCAGGCATGGCACCCATCATGGGCATGGCAGCCATGGGAGCGGCAGCGGATACGCCAAACTTGTCTTCCAGTTCCTTCACGAGCTCGGAAAGCTCGAGTACGGTCATCTCTTCAATTGCCTTGATAAGTTCTTCACGGGTCATCTTTATATTTCCTCCTTAGTGATTTCCTTGTCTTCTAGGTTCTTAAACAGCTTTGATAAAATATCCACCTATCTCTGGTGATAAGATCAGGCTGCGTCTTTTTCCTTCTTTTCCTTAAGCTGGGAAAGGCATGTAACAAGGCCTCTGCTGGGACCGGAAAGAACGGTAACAAGTCCCCTTAGAGGAGCTGCGATCGTTCCGACCACCTGGGCAATAAGCTGTTCCCTTGAAGGCAGGTCTGCAAGTGCTGTGACCTGTTCCGCGCTTAGTACAGACTGACCAAGAAGGCCTCCCTTGATCTGAAGTGCCTTGTTCGGCTTTTCCTTGGCAAAATCCTGAAGCGCCTTGGCTACGGCTACTGCATCCTCAAAAGCAAGGGTATAGACATTAGGACCCAGGGTAAGTTGATCCGAGGCCGGGAACCCTTCTTCCTTAAGAGCAATAGACATGAGGGTGTTTTTAGCCACTCTCATTTCACCGCCGGCAGCTCTCACTCTGGCCCTGACTTCTGTCATCTGGGCTACTGTAAGACCACGATATTCAGCTATGAATACTGCCTGGCTCCGGGCCAGTTTTTCTCGTAATTCCTGGACTTCTTCCACCTTGTATTTCGCAGGCATCTGCTCACCTCCTTGAAAAAAATCTCCCGGCCACACCAGGGCCGGGAGATCAGATTCCATAGAAAGGGCTTATGGAAATATATTTCTCTCCGAAACCTCGGCGGGCTGACCGATTAAGCGCTTCTTGAGCGCACCCACTGTCTTGAGTTCCAGTAGATATTCAGTTTCAACTTTCAAGCTATAGAATTATAACAGAAAACGCTGGTTAATCAACGATCTCCTTGGTTGCAGCCAGGGGATCTACCCTGACTCCTACACCCATTGTGGATGTAACAGTAAAACTTCTAACATAGGTCCCTTTAACAGCCGCAGGCTTAGCCTTGATAATAGCGGCAAAAAGGGTCTTGGCATTCTCGAAAAGCTGGTCTTCGGTAAAGCTGAGCTTCCCCACCGAGTTATGGATGATACCGAACTTGTCTACGCGGTACTCCACTTTACCCGCCTTTACCTCTTCAACAGCCGGCCCCACATCGAAAGTCACACTACCGGTCTTCGCACTCGGCATAAGCCCCCTGGGTCCAAGGACCTTACCAAGTCTTCCAACCACTTTCATCATGTCCGGGGTCGCAATGACCGCATCAAAGTCAAGCCAACCGCCCTGGATCTTCTGAACCAGATCTTCTCCGCCGACAAAGTCGGCCCCTGCATCCTGGGCTTCCCTGACCTTCTCTCCCTGAGTTATGACGAGTACCCTCTTAGTGATACCCGTTCCATGGGGGAGAACAACGGTACTTCTTACCTGTTGGTCAGCATGCCTCGGGTCCACTCCCAGGCGAATGTGCAGTTCCATGCTCTCGTCAAACTTGGTAGAACCCATTTCCTTTACCTTTACAAGGGCTTCCTTCAAACCATGAAGCTGGGTCCTGTCCACTTTCTCCGCAATTGCCTGGTATCTCTTGCTTCTTTTTGCCATTAGATATTCCTCCTTGTGGTAATAACGGGAATGAAATTACCCTCCCACGTATCGAATCCGGATATTATTCAGATTCAGTCTACTATCTCGATGCCCATGGAACGGGCAGTCCCTTCGATCATCCTCATCGCTGCATCCACATCATTGGCATTGAGGTCTTCTCTTTTGAGTTCTGCGATCTCTTTTACCTTGTCCCTCTTTATTTTCGCGACCTTGACCTTGTTAGGTTCTCCCGAGGCACTTTCAAGGCCTGCAGCCTTCTTCAGAAGTACACTGGCCGGAGGGGTCTTTGTGATAAATGAAAAACTACGGTCCGCATATACTGTAAGTACAACGGGTATGATCATGCCTGGCTGATCTGAAGTCTTGGCATTGAATTGTTTACAGAACTCCATGATATTGACACCATGCTGACCAAGTGCAGGACCTACCGGCGGAGCAGGGGTAGCCTTTCCGGCAGGGAGCTGAAGCTTGATCTGGGCGATCACTTTCTTTGCCATAAGCCATTATCTCCTCTCATTGAAAACATTTCCATGGGTCCCCTGAGGGACGTGATATATTTGTTAGAGCTTCTCCAGCTCTGTATAGTCAGTTTCGACGAGGGTTTCGCGACCGAAGACGGTAACCGAGAACTTGATCTTGCCTTTTTCAGCATTGATCTCGGCCACAGGCCCAACCTGCCCTTCAAAGGGGCCACTTCTGACCTTAACAATATCACCAGGTTTAACGTTGATCTCGAACTTGGGCTTCACGTGTTCCTGGCCGATCTTGTTCATTACTTCCCTGACTTCTTTCTCGGTCAGGGGAATAGGATGATTACCGGCCCCTACAAAACCCGTAACCCCCGGGGTATGCCTCACCACATACCATGACTGGTCACCAAGAGACATCTCCACGAGCACATAGCTGGGGAAAAGTTTCCTGGTAACTTTCTTGGTCTTGCCATCCTTGACTGTTACTTTTTCTTCGATGGGTACCAACACGTTAAAGATACGATCCTCCATACCCATGGTAGCAATTCTCTGTTCCAGGTTAGCCTTCACCCTGTTCTCATAGCCAGCATAGGTCTGAACGATGTACCACCTGCGTTCAACACTTGATTCCATACTTAAAAGGGGACCCTTCGCTTGGCCCCCTCACCTCCCCGCAGATCAGGTTGTTCCTGAAAAACAATTCTGCAGTTCCTTAGATAAGCCTTGAAAATATTCCCGTCAGAGCCAGATCGACGATCCCGAGATAGGCCGCCACAAAAAGAGTGAATGCGATTACAACGAGAGTCGAATACCATACCTGCTGACGTCCTGGCCAAGTTACTTTTTTCAATTCTGCTTTTGCTTCTCTTATGAAGCTGAGGAGTTTACCCACAACCTCGGCCTCCTATCTGGTATCATTCAAAAAAGTTATGGCAGGCCCGGCAGGACTTGAACCTGCAACCCCCGGTTTTGGAGACCAGTGCTCTGCCAATTGAGCTACGGACCTGCGAGCAGACTACATTCTACACTACTTGGTTTCTTTGTGCAAGGTATGTTTTTTGCAGAATCTGCAGTATTTGCTTATCTCCAGCTTACCCCTCATGTTCTTCTTGTTAACAGAGGTGACGTAATTCCTGCGCTTACATTCTGTACACTGGAGGCCTATGTTATCTGCCATTAAAATCCACTCCTAACAGGTGTATTATTCAAGGATATCGGTAACCACACCTGCGCCAACGGTATGTCCACCTTCGCGTACTGCGAACCTGAGCCCCGGCTCCATGGCTAT
>JAFGMB010000012.1 GCA_016927765.1 Synergistales bacterium | reverse complement strand
TTAACCGAAAACCGATGGCTTTTTTCTATCCTTTCATCCCATCACACTTTAGCTCAGTGAAATTTACAGCATTATAGAGACTCAATCTGGAAAGAGTTGCCTTACTGTAATATCATAAGAAAAGTCTCAAGAAAATGAAAAACATTGACAGTTCCTGAAGATTTAAGGAGGTACATTATGGATAATGAAATGAAGCTGGAGATCGTTCCCCTTTCCTTCCCTGAGGGATGTAATGTCATACTCGGTCAGAGCCATTTTATAAAAACGGTTGAAGATCTTTATGAAATAATGGTCACTTCTTCACCGTCCCTGGATTTCGGGATCGCTTTCTGTGAAGCATCAGGTGATTGCCTTATCAGGTGGGATGGCAACTCTGAAGAATTAGTGGATCATGCAATAAGAAATGCAGAAATGTTAGGAGCGGGACATTCATTTATCGTGGTGATGAGAAAAGGATTTCCCATAAATGTACTTAACGGCATTAAGAACTGCCAGGAAGTCTGCAGGATCTTCGCAGCCACAGCGAACCCATTACAGGTTATCATTGCGGAAACAGGACAGGGTAGAGGTATTGTCGGAGTTATCGACGGTTTTCATCTAAAAGGTATTGAGACTGAAGAGGAGATAAAGGCAAGAAGATCCCTGCTTAGGGATATTATCGGATACAAGCGTTGAATAAGATTTCAAACAAATTTCCATTTCTGGATAAGGGAGGCTGCCTGGCTTATGAAACTGAGGGAATTATCCAATTTTGTAGAAGCTACCATCCTGTATGGGGATGAGATCCTAAATGACATCGACGTTGAATATGCATATGGGGCAGATCTTATGAGCGATGTCCTGGCCTTTGCCAGGCCAGGTTCTCTTCTGCTCACCGGATTGACAAATGTTCAGATTATAAGAACTGCTCAAATGCTTGATATTCCAGCTGTGATCTTTGTTCGCGGTAAAAGGCCGCAAAAAGAAACTGTCGAGCTTGCCTCAAAGATCAAGATGCCGGTCCTACTTGTACATAAAAGCATGTTCGAGACCTGCGGTATATTGTACCGCGAAGGCATACTTCCCTGTTCTATCCCGAGTAGAGAGGTGTAATCATTGACCACCAACATTTACGAGGAAGAATTTAAAGTGGAGGGCGGGGATTTCATGAATGTTGGAACTGCCTCCACTACATTAAAATCTTCGCTGGAAATGGTTGGAATCCCTTCATCCATTACCCGTAGGGCATCCATAATTGCTTATGAAGTGGAGATGAATCTTGTTATACATGCAGGAGGAGGCATTATCCGCTCACTTGTCTCTACAGATAAACTAATGATTTTGGCCATCGACGAGGGACCTGGGATACCTGATATTGATCTGGCCATGCAGGAGGGTTATTCCACGGCTTCAGATGCTATTCGTGAATTGGGTTTTGGAGCAGGAATGGGCTTGTCCAACATGAAAAGGAACGCAGATGTTTTGAAGATTAATTCAGAAATGGGAAAAGGAACTAGCGTGGAGGCTATAATCTATTTTACAGAGAACACTGAATGGAGGAAATAATGTGGCTGGTGGAATAAAGGTCCAGGAAATAAACTGTGCAGGTTGTGCGAATTGTATTAAATCCTGCCCCACTGAAGCCATGAGGGTTATTGATGGATGCGTGAGCGTTATCAATGAGTTATGTATCGATTGTGGGGAATGCATGAGAAATTGTCCCCACAAGGCAATAATGATGGATGAAGATGAATGGGACCTTATTTCCTCTCAGGAAAGTGTGGTTGCCATTTGTGACCCTACATTTTATGTTCAGATGGGAGCCTATGCTAACCAGATCCTGATCAAACAGGCCTTGGCTTCTTGGAATGTTACGGATATTTCCGATTATGCCAGTCTTGCCTTTGATATAGTCGCTTACAGTATTGCGAGAATGCTGGATCATGAATCCCCTCAGAACCTGCCTCTCATAACGACTTACTGCCCTGCAGTGATAAGACTGATCCAGATCAATTTCCCGGAACTGGTAGGAAGAGTGGTACCGGTTGATTCTCCCTTTGAAATTGCGGTGGCCATATGGAGAGAAGTTACCGGGAGAAATGACGATATTACACTTCTGGTACCCTGTCCTGCAAAGATCACCCTTGTCAGGAATCCAGTTGGAAGGGAAGATAGTAATGCACAGTATGCGGTATCCGTCAGAAAACTGGTACGGGCATTGTTGGCTGGAGGACCGAAAATCTCTTCTGAACAGCTGGAAGTGGGGCTGAACAACCGGTGGCTGCAATGGTCGGTAACAGGCGGGGAGTCAGCTCATATTTCAGCTTTTTCCCAAAGGCCATTGAAGACCATTTCTGTTTCGGGCTTGAGAAATACCATGGATCTTCTGAAGGAAATGGAGCTTGGCAGACTCAGAGGAATAGACTATATAGAGTGCCGAGTTTGTGATCTTGGTTGTATCGGTGGAGTAGGCAATGCCGAATCCCGTTTCCTTTCAAAATCAAGGCTTGATCATATGGATATCAACTGGAATATCTCAGCTGATGAAATGGAAGCTCTACACGGGTGGTATGAAAAAGGTATCTATAAACTTGAAAAAGAGATCACTGCTACACGAAGAAATCCTCTTGCAACTGATCTTAACAGTGCAATGTCGAGATTAAAGGAACTCAACAGGATATATTCCGAACTTCCTCACATTGATTGCGGATCCTGCGGGAGACCCTCATGCAAGGCTCTCGCGGAGGATATTATCCGAGGCCAGGGAGAAATGACTGATTGTATATTCAAGCTCAGAGAAACAATAAGTGAATTGAGTCGGGAAATTGCCGATCTAGCTGAACACACCCCCCATACCCTGAGAGGAAAGAGAGTATAGCTTTGAAGATCAATACCTTATTGTCCAAGTTCACGTTTCAGGTATTTTCAAAAGGAGATCAGCAAAGAGAATTAACGGGAGTTGTTATCGCTGACCTCCTGAGTTTCGTAATGGGGCAGGCGAATCCCGGGGAGGTCTGGCTAACAGTACAGAATCACCTTAACGTTGCTGCTGTTGCTGTCCTGAAAGAGATACCCATGATCATTCTACCCTCTGGAAGGATCCCATCCACGGACCTTATTCAAAGGTGTATTGCGGAAAATATCACTCTTTGTTCTTCCTCAAGAACAAGTTATGATATTTGTATAATGATAAATGAGGTGGGTTTTGACCGGTAACGAGCTATTCCCCTATCTTGCGGATTTACATATTCATACAGTTCTGTCGCCTTGTGGTGAACTTGAGATGGGCGCAGCAGAAATTGTTGAAAAAGCCCTTTCTCTCGGGATTTCCATTATTGCTGTCACAGACCACAATTCCACTCTGAACTGGGATGCTCTAAGAGGTGCTGCTCTGGAAAGGGCCGGCGAAGAGCTTGTTGTTTTGCCAGGAGTTGAAGTACAGACCGCAGAAGATATCCATGTACTGGGAATATTCCCTGATTCAAGGGAAACCGCAATCTTTCAGAAGTGGATAGAAAAAGGATTGAGGAACATTGAGAACGATCCGGATATATTCGGCTATCAGGTGGTCATTGACAAAGATAATCAGATAACTCGAGAATATGACATTCTCCTGATCCAGGGCACTATCTATAACCTGGATCAGGTAATAAAACAACTGCGGTCAAGAAAAGCCATAATTGTCCTTGCTCATGTCGACAGAGAAGCCTTTTCCTATCCCTCCGTATTAGGGCCCATGCCTCACGATCTTGATATTGATGCTTTAGAAGTATCACCCCGTATTTCTGATGAGAAACTCGTTGAACTGAAAGCCCTTTACCCTCATATGACGATTTTGAGATCATCTGATGCCCACAGGCTTACGGACATGAAAAGGGACAATTGCTCTGTTCTGATGATCGCAAAACCCGATTTCGTAGAGATCTTCAATGCCATACGATCCAGGTATGGAAGAGAAGTGATCATTTCTTGAAAATGGTTCGAAGGGCTATGGGTTAGTGTGCCTCGATAACAATTCCTGCACCAATTCTTCAAGTGCAATTCCCCTTTCCACCAGTCCAACCATCAAGTGATAGATCAGGTCAGCGCTTTCTGCAATTACCTCGTTCCGATCTCCTGAAGTCATGGCTAAAGAGGTTTCTACACCTTCTTCCCCTATTTTCTGAGAGATCCTCTTTATCCCTTGCTGAAATAGGTTTGCAGTATAGCTGTTTTCTGGAAGAAGTTCCTTTCTTGAGAGCAGGATCTGGTACAGTTCATCAAGGAAGGAAATGTCAGCTGTACTATCTCCCGTTATGGATCGATAAAAGCAGGTCTTTTCACCTGTATGACATGCAGGCCCCAAAGGTCTGACAAGGGCGAGGAGGCAATCCTGGTCACAATCTATCCTCAGTTCGACCAGTTCCATGATATTTCCGCTTGTTCTACCCTTATGCCATAATTTCTGTCTTGAGCGGCTGAAAAAGTGTATTTCTCCGGTACGGATAGTCAGTTCAACAGCTTCAGCATTGCTGAAGGCTAACATTAATACCTGTCCTGTAAAATAATGCTGGACGATAACCGGGATGAGCCCCTTTTCGTCAAAAGTTATGGATCTCAATAAATCAGGACGCAAGATATTACCCCCTGTCAGAATTGTTCGTCCGATATTCTAACCGCCATAGAATTGGCTTTGAGATATTTTTTCAGATCCTTTATCCTTATCTCTCCAAAATGGAAAACTGAAGCGGCTAAAGCCGCATCACAGCCATGTTCAAAGCCTTCTCTGAAATGGGAGACAGTGCCTGCACCTCCGGACGCGATAAGCGGAACGGCAACATGATTAGCAACCTTTTCAATGAGATCAAGGTCATATCCCTCCTTTGTCCCATCCCTATCAATAGATGTCAGGAGGATTTCTCCACATCCCTGTTTTTCGGCTTCAAGTGACCATTCAAGCACGTCTATTCCTGTTGCGATCCTCCCACCTTGAATGTAGACTTCCCATTTCTGGGATGATACTTTCTTTGCATCAATGGCTACGACAACGGCCTGTTTTCCCAGAAGAGAGGAACATTCCCTTATCAGAGAAGGACGTTTTACTGCCGATGTGTTGATGGATATCTTGTCGGCGCCAAGATTTATGATCCTCCTGGCCTGTTCTGCAGTGCTTATACCTCCACCTACTGTGAAAGGTATGAATATCCGGTCTGCCACTGCTTCAACCCATTCGATCAAAGTCGAGCGTCTTTCGTCTGAAGCTGAAATATCAAGAAAAACAAGTTCATCTGCTCCCTCATTCATGTAAAATCCGGCAAGATCTGCAGGATCTCCTGCATCCCTGAGGCCAATAAAATTAACTCCTTTAACTACCCGTGCATTTTTAACATCCAGACAGGGTATGATCCTCTTGGTAAGCAAGATTTCACAACACCTTTCGTATTTCTTCAGGGGAAATGGTTTTTTCATATAAGCATTTCCCCAGTATGGTACCCCAACAACCATAGGTATCCAGTTTTTTGATGTCATCAAGAACAGTGATTCCTCCTGCAGCTATAAACTCAAAGGAAGGAAAAAGAGAAATGAGTCTTCTGTAGAGCGAGAGATCAGGACCTTTCTGCAGTCCGTCCCGGACAATGGAAGTGACAAGGAAGCGGGAAAAACCATTTTCTATTAGCTGAGAGATCAATTGGTCGTGGGAGATCTCGGTGATATCCTGCCAACCGGAGACAGAGACCTTTCCATGGATAACGTCTATAGCTGGGATGATCTTACTGGAAAATCGGTTTAGGACCGGCTCGAGATGGGCCTGCCCCATTGTGAGAAGGCTGCCAAGATATATGTTGCTGGCCCCATGTTCAAGGGCATCCTGAATATCCCTTTCAGTCCGGAGACCGCCTCCATAGTGAACGATGAATCCCAGGGAAGCGAGATTCTCCAATTGCTTTAAATGACAGGGTTTCCCCTGTTTGGCACCTTCGAGATCTATGAGATGGAGATGTGAGAAACCAAGATCATATAAATATTTCCCCCATTCAAGGGGAACAAGGGAATATATT
This sequence comes from Synergistales bacterium, assembly GCA_016927765.1. Taxonomy (GTDB): domain Bacteria; phylum Synergistota; class Synergistia; order Synergistales; family JAFGMB01; genus JAFGMB01. The sequence continues at coordinate 6,351 of JAFGMB010000012.1, read as the reverse complement.
GTCTTTTGCTCATATTTGCCCTGTTTAAGCCTTACCACTGCGTTATCATATAGATCTATAGCTGGAATGATTATCATTCTGGACACTCTTCCCCAAAATATTTCATAGCAGCCTGAAGAAGTTTCAAGCCATTACCGCCGCTTCTCTCGGGATGGAACTGAAAACCCATGATATTGCTGGAACAGATGGCAGAAGTGAATCGCACACCATCAACCATGGAAAAGCCCATTTCTTCTCTAGATGAAGGGATACCATAGCTATGGACAAAATAGAAAAAGCTCCCGGAAGGAATATGGTCAGCAAAAACTCCAGGAATATCAGAAGACCATGAAACATCATTCCATCCCATATGAGGGGATTTTTTGAAGGGTAGAAGTTCCACAGTCCCCTCAACTAATCCAAGGCCAGAGCATTCTTCCTCTTCGAAACTTCGGGTAAAAAGCAATTGCATCCCCAGACATATACCAAGCAATGGGTTTCCCCGCTCTGTCCATGACCTTACAAAATCTACCCATCCTAGATCTTCCAGGCTGGCCATGGCTGGCTTGAAAGCTCCGACACCAGGAAGGAAAAGGACGGATATGTTATGTATATCCTTAGGGGGTCTTTTTATTACACGATGATCGAACCCCATATATTTCAATGCCCTCGCAACATTGCCGATATTTCCTATTCTGTAATCAATAATGCCTATCATAAAAGGATGCCTTTCGTCGAGCGGATCTCTTCAGAAGGTTTCATGGCAAGGGCAAAGGATCTGCCGGCACTTTTGAACAAAGCTTCGCACAAGTGGTGAGAATTATCACAAGACAGCTGAACAAAGTGAACAGTAGTTCTGCTTTCCCTTGAAAAGGCTTTCCAGAATTCTTCTACCAACTCAAGGTCAAAATCTCCACATTTCTGCGCAGGGAAATTGATCTTCCAGGATAGACTGGATCTGCCTGATATGTCTACTGAAGATAGAACGAGACTGCCATCCATTGGAAGCACGGACCAACCATACCTTGAGTTGGGGTTTTGGTAGATCTTTGCATAAAAGGCTTTTCCAAGTACAATTCCAAGGTCTTCTACGAGGTGGTGATAATCAACCTGTAGATCACCTTTACCTCTAATGATGACCCTGATACCAGCGTGAAAACAAAAGAGATCAAGCATATGACAGAGGAAACCACAGGGAATATTTATCTCGGATCTGTCAACTTCTGCATCCCATTCACAAAAGATCTCGGTTTCAGATGTTTTTCTTTCGAACACAGTTCCCAAACTTAGATCACGCCCTTAAGGATTTCATCTTGTTGAGAATGAGGGATATCTCTTCCCATTTGGTCTGTACGCTTTTTACACTCCCTGTAAGTCTTAGGGATACAGGAGTGACGTTTTCGAAGATCTTCAGATTATTTGCTTTCAATGTTATCCCGGTCTGTACAATATCGAGAATGCAATCGCTTAAGCCAAGCATTGGAGCCAGTTCAATGGAACCGTGCATATGGATGATCTCCACCTGGACACCCCTTGAGGAGAAATAGCGGTCTGCAATATTTGGATACTTTGTGGCTATGCGGAGCCACATTAATTCTGATTCATGTCCAAGAAACCTTTTAGCTATCCTTTCCGGGCCTGCTATGACTATCCTGCATCTTCCTCTACCCGTGTCAGCAAGTTCTATGAGCGGCGCACTGATCTCCCACATGACGTCACTTCCAACTAAAGCGAGATCAGCTGCCCCATATGTGACGTGCAACGGGACGTCCATTGGTTTTGCAAGAATATAACGATAAGTGCCGTCTTCTATCACAAGTTCTCTACCTCTTGATTTAAGGAGAGTTACAGGAAGATCCAGTTTGGATAAAAGATCCAGGGCTTCAGTGAGAACTCTACCGGTGGGTAAAGCTATCGTAAGCATCAGATTCCTCCTATCCATTCCCCAAGGATGGTCATTTCCCCTGATCCCAGTTCCATTACGGCGCTTTCTGAAAGATCTACCCACCATTTCAGGTTTCTCATCCTTGCAAGATGTATCGAATCATCCCTGTTTGGATTCCAGCTTATTTCAAGAGGAGTACCCTTTTGTCTTATCATTTCAGTCATAGAAAAGACCTTTGAGGGGGATAATCCTCCGGACCAAACCATGATCGATGGAACAGTAAGGGTATATTTTGAAAAAGATGCAATCAGTTCAAGATCCAGCGCGAATCCAGTGGCTTGTCCCAGAATACCGTAACTGGAAAGCAGGCCATCGTATCTTCCACCTCCGCCGAGGGATCTTCCATGCCTGGAAATATAAACGTCGAAAATAGGACCACTGTAGTAATTAAGTTCCCTGATAAGAGAAAGATCGACTTTCAAGCGGTTAGCATAACCCAGATCTTCGAGTGAAGACAGGATCTTTTTTAGTGAAGCCAGAGACTTATTTTCAGGTAAAAGTCTCTCAGCTTCCTTAAGGATAGTAAGATCACCCTTCAAGGAAGGTATTTCACTAAGCCTTTGAGCATGATAAGTGTCGACTCGACCACTCTTGAGCATGGAGTCATATTCCGCATAACTTCCCTTTTCCAGAGCGGTTAAAAGCGATTGTCCTGTCCTTCTGTCAATTTCAGATAAAAGTTGCTGGATAAAGGTCATATCACCTAAGACCAGGAAAGAATCTTCCAGCCCAAGCATGTCCATTGATTGAAGCAGAAGGAATATCAGCTCCACATCTGCTCCTTCTCCTTCCCAACCTAAAAGTTCTGCTCCTATCTGGAACCCTTCAAGGTATATGTCAGGTCTGACAGGTGTCTTATAGATCCTGTCGGCATAACAAAGTCTTAAAGGCCTTTCTTCAGGTGAAAAGTGAGACGCAAGGAACGAGACTGCTGCAAGTGTAATGTCTGCTCGAAGACAACAGGGTTCCCCAAAGGGTGTATTAAGTGTTATCAGGCGTTTTCTCAGAGAAAAAGGAAGGTGTTCCCATGCACTTTCGAATAATTGCAAAGCCGATGGCCAGAAAGTCTGATAACCGTAAGAATGCATCTTTGATATCATGTCTGTTCGACATTTCTGCATTGCTGAAGCGAGGCTGCCTCCTACATTGGTGCAGCCCTTCGGAAGGCGGCTCATTCTGCTGCCTCTCGCATGTCCATTCTGTACCTCATGGATCCGGCATGTCCAAAAAGACCTTCCGCCTCAGCCAGGAGGATCCCCTTGGCAGCCAGTTCTGATGACTGATCCGGTTCCAGCTTTACATATGTCATGGCTTTGATGAAAGTGCCTGTCCACAAACCACTGCTGAATCTTGCACTCCTGTTCGTAGGAAGTACATGATTGGTACCGGCGATGTAATCACCAAAGGGTACAGAACAGTAAGGACCTAGAAACGCGGCTCCGAAGGAATGGCATTCAGAAAGTATTGTTTCCGGTGCAAGTGTATTTATCTGAAGGTGTTCGGGAGCATATACGTTTGTAAAGTCGACAGCTTCAGTCAAAGTTCCAAGGAGGATAGTTCCATTATTTTTCCAGGAAAGTGAAATGATATCTCCTGTGGGAAACCTTGATATCATGGAATCAACATTTTCTGCCACGCTCAAAGCAAGATCTTTATCTGTTGTGAAAAGCACAGACCTGGACAAGGGGTCATGTTCAGCCTGTGCTATCAGATCAAGTGCAACAGCCATGGGATCTGCGGAGCTATCGGCAATTATCAGTACCTCACTCGGCCCGGCAAGGCTATCGATCCCTACTGTCCCAAAAAGTTGTCTTTTCGCTTCTGTGACATAGGCATTTCCTGGACCAGCAATGATGTCACATTTTGGAACAGGAGAGACACCCATGGCCATGGCAGCGATAGCCTGTGCCCCTCCAAGGGCAAAGACCGTTTTTATTCCAAGGATGTATAGAGTTCCCAGGACCAGAGGGTGTACATATCCTTGGGGTGATGGGGGAGAGCAGACACAAATTTCAGATACTCCAGCCTCTTGGGCAGGTACGACTGTCATTACTGCGGAACTTGGTAAGGGATATCTGCCGCCCGGGACATAAATCCCTGCTCTTTCTACAGCATTGAATTTCATACCTAGTGAAATACCTTTTTCAGGTTGTTCAATAAAATCATGGAAAAGCATCCGTTGTCTTCTGTGAAAGAGTCTGACATTATCAATGCTTGCAAGTATAGAATTCCTGGTTTCCTCAGGAATAGATTCGAAGGCATGTTCAAGGGCTGCCGTTTCAATGGTGAGTGGACCTTGATAGTGATCGAATTTCCTTTCAAATTCTTTCAGGGCAGCGTCTCCCTGTTCCTGGATCTTCTGAATGATCTCAAGGACTGCTCCGGTAACGTTTGCCTGTGTTTCAGACAGCCTGGTCTCTGGTTTCTTAAGATATTCCATTATTCCTCCTTCGCCACAATGAACAGACAGTAGGTTAGATTTATACAGAAAGGCATCATACCACGGTTAAGATGTCATGTAAAGAACTCGACAAGTAGTTCAAGAAAAGTTAGAATTTATTTAGTTAAAGAGTTAAGCAGGCTTCGTTAAGTGCTGCTTCAAATTGGATATACTGTCACGTATCAGGAGGCGCTCTATGCCAAAACAGAACATTACCTATTGTTGCTTGAACTGTGGATATAAGACCATTTCCTGGACAGGCAAGTGCCCAACTTGTGGTGCTTGGGGTTCACTGGAAATGGAAAAATCTTCTTTGGATACTTCTGCCATTCAAACTTCCGGGACTGTTGCCCTTAAGGATATTATGGAAACTGAGAGAGTCCCCTCCGGGATAGGAGAACTTGACAATACTCTTGGAGGAGGATGGATGAGGGGCGGGGTTTACTTGATTGCGGGAGAGCCGGGGATCGGGAAATCCACCCTTCTTCTACAGTCATGTGCATCCATTTCAACTCGGGGAAATAAAGTGTTGTATATTTCAGGTGAAGAATCTCAATCCCAGATAGCAGAAAGAGGGAAAAGGCTTGGCCTGATGTCTCCGGATCTCTTTCTAAGGACCGGGGGAGACATAGATAGACTTCTTGAAGATGCTGAAGATTTTGATTTCATCGTTCTGGATAGTGTGCAATCCGTGGTCTCTGAGGAGGAATCCGGGTTAGCAGGTGCCCCTGGCCAGGTAAGGACAACTGCCCAGAAATGCATTTCTTTTGCCAAGGAAAAGGCCATTCCTTTCGTTCTGGTGGGACATATAACTCGTGCCGGTACTATTGCCGGGCCTATGTTACTGGAACATATGGTAGATAGTGTTCTGCGTTTTTCAGGTGACCGGAATTCATCTATTAGGATCATCCGGGCTCTCAAGAACAGGTTCGGAAGTACGGATGAGGCAGGCCTCTTTGAAATGACACCATCTGGTCTTGAACAGGTCAAGGATCCAGGAAGCCTTTACTGGAACAAAGCTGTTACAACTGTCTCAGGAGTAGCAATGACTGTCATGCTCGAGGGTTCTCTTCCCTTCCTTGTGGAAGTACAGAGTCTTGCACTGCGATCAAGTTTCCCCTATCCCAAAAGAACTTCCCAGGGTATTGATGTTAGTAAGATCAACCTGATATCGGCTGTTCTTGATAAACGATGTGCTTTGAACACATGTTCATCTGATATCTATGTCAATGTGACAGGAGGACTGACAATTAAAGACCCTTCATGCGACCTTGCTCTTGCGGCATCAATAATGTCTTCAAGCCTTGAGATCATCCTGCCTCCGGATACCTGTTTTTTGGGGGAGGTAGGATTAGCCGGGGAAATAAGACCTGTCCCGAGATTGAAGCTTCGAATTGCGGAAGCCCGGAAAAGAGGTTTTAACAATATTTTTATGAGTGCCCTGGAAAAAGGCCCTTTCCCGGAGTCTTTAAAGATCATCAAACTTCACCATCTGAAAGAAATTCTGGAGGTGATTGACAAATGAAGCCTCACTATAAGAGGCATCTTGCCAGGTCCTTCCTTTTTATGCTGTTCGTTTCAGTATTTACTGTCTCCCTTTTCCTGCCACCTCTTTCTGGGAATGAGACTACGGGACTTGTTCTGGTGACGGATCTGAATGGAGTAGTAGGTATCTCTATGGAGAATTATGTCAGCAAAGTTCTTGAAACAGGCAAGGAGAAGAATGTTGCCCTGATAGTGTTTGAACTTGATACCCCGGGTGGTCTTGTGAGTTCAATGAGAGCTATCACCAACGCAATAATGGATTCACCTGTTCCTGTCCTCGTATGGGTTTCTCCCCGTGGAGCGAGAGCTGCTTCTGCAGGTGCCTTTATCGTACAATCTGCTTCAATAGCAGCCATGTCCCCAGGTACTAACATTGGGGCTGCCCATCCCGTTCAGGCTTCAGGCGGCGATGTGCCTGATGAGGAAATGAACAAAAAGATCA
>JAFGMB010000125.1 GCA_016927765.1 Synergistales bacterium | reverse complement strand
CACTTCCGTCAAGTGCGATATGGTCCTTAAGGGATGGATCGGGGGATATGCTGAAGGAAACCTCCCCCCTGGCAAGGAGGTCCTGCCCCCGGGAGTATCCCATCCCGGCAGCCTCAAGATTCTTCCTGACTACGTCCTCTCCCTTGGAAGAGAACAATTCGGAGAACATGGATCGAAGGATCTCTTCCTCCACTTTCAGCATTCCGAATATGATCCCTGCAGCTACAACGTTGGCATAGATCTTTCCACCCACTTTTTCAGCCATTTCAAGAAGGTCCATGTTCATGAACCGGCCCGGCCTGTTATCAAACTCATCGCCCAGTTCTTCCCTGTCGCCGATTATCAGGGTGTTATCGGTAAGCCTGGCCTGGATATTGGGCCTGATACCAGGGTTGAGCGCTATCAGGATATCTATCCTGTCCACCAGGGCGCGAACAGGGCGGGAACCAACGCGTATCTCCGTGGAATTATTACCACCCCTGACCCGGGACATATACTCCCGGCTCGCAAAAACATTATAGTTGGATCTTTTCAGAGCGTGGACAAGCAATTTCTCTACGGTTTTTATGCCCTGTCCCGCTGCCCCGCATAACACTATGGAGATATCATGTCCTATCGCCTCATGATGTTCCAATGGGAAACCCTCCTTTTCATAAAAATGTAACGACCGGGGTGAAATACAAATACCCCTGCCATCTTTGGCCATATCATTTCTTCATTTCGTTACTTCAGTATACTATAGAATGGAGGGAATAAAAAATCCCTGTGGAGGATTCGGTCAGACCGTGAGGGAATAAAAAAAGGGCCGGCTAAACCCGGCCCTTGGAATTAATTTTCAGATGCTGATCAAACTAACTGACCACTTTTTCTTTCAATGACTTTAAAGCCTGAAGGACCAACATTACACCGAGCACCATCAGGATAGCGGCAACACCGGCAAGAAGATAATTGGGGTGCTCTCCCGCAAGGGAATTCTTTATCAGAAGGATAAGTGCTGCACCGGTTGTGAAGATCATGAACCAGAAAGGAGCCATAAGGAAGGTGCCTTTACCCTTGAGCGCCTTGATAACCCATACGCCGACCCCGAGAAGGGCGAGAGCAGCCACCATCTGGTTGGCAGCTCCGAAAATCGGCCAGATGGCCTGCCATGCAGCAATGGGTTTTCCTGTAGGATCATGGGCAGGAGCGACCATAAGGGCATAGGCTGCAGCAACGGCGATAACCGTGGCCACGTACTTGTTGATCTTCATGTTGGAAAGTTCCTGGATCTGGTAACGGGTAAGACGGGTGGCAGTATCAAGAGATGTCAGAAGGAAGGAGTTGATGGCTATGGCACCAAGCCTCATTCCAAGTACCGGGTCCATCCCCAGGATCTGGGCGAACTGGCCCATACCTGTGGAGAAGGTAACCACCGGACCGCCCTTAACTATGGAACCTGTTACCATGACTGTACCTATGGCAATGGTGGCCACGACACCTTCAAGAAGCATGGAACCGTATCCAACCGCTACCGCGTCTGTTTCCTTGGCGATCTGTTTTGCGGTGGTCCCGGAGCCTACCAGTGAGTGGAAACCTGAAATGGCTCCGCAGGCTACTATAACGAAAAGCATGGGCCACATGGGCTGCCCTCCGGACATAAAGCCCTTGAACTGAGGGATCTGGCCTGAGTTGAACTTGCTTCCGAAGATCATTCCTACGGCGCCGATAAGGACCGCCACATAGAGGAAGTAGGAAGCCAGGTAATCCCTGGGCTGGAGCAGGAGCCAAACCGGAAGGATGGACGCAAGGAGAATGTATACGGCAAGGACCTTGTTCCAGGTGGTATTTGGAAGCTTGAAGGTGTTCATGATCCAGGTCGAATCTGTTCCCTTCACAGTGGCAAAGCCCACTATGGCAAGCATAACCACGGTTACAAGCCAGAGGGGCGCATGGTATTTATAGATAAGAAGTCCCGAAACAACTGCCATGACAATGTAAAGGCAGCCAACGAATGCGACGATGGGATCTGCTGCGAAAGTATTGGCTGAAAGGACAAGGAAAACCGCTACAACAAGAATAAGAGCGAGAATGGTGAACCAGAGGAAAAGGACCTTTCCTCTTCTGCCTATCCAGCGGTCGATGACCTCTCCAATGGACTTACCGTCATGGCGCATGGAAGAAACAAGGGCTCCCATATCATGAGGACCGCCAAGAAAAGCAGAACCCACGAGGCACCAGAGATAGGCGGGCAGCCAGCCGAACATGGAAGCGGCGGCTATGGGGCCCACTATGGGACCTGCTCCGGCTATGGATGCGAAATGGTGGCCAACAAGGACCGCAGGGTGGGCAGGACAGTAATCGATACCATCGTACATACACTCGGCAGGCGTCTTCTTGCTGGCATCCAGTCCGTAAACCTTAGCCATATATGCACCATGGAACTTGTAGGCTATGGCAAAGACTACCAGAGCCCCGATGAACATTACAGCAAACATACTTACACCTCCAAATAAATAGTAATAAAAGATCTATCAAACCCTAATTATTGAGTATCTTCCAGCCCAGCTTCCACCCCCCTATTCCTGAATTCCGGATCGTGCAGTAACTCCCATGCTCTATCGACCAGAGGCGCCAGGTCTTTTATCTTCTTTTCATAATGGTCATTTATGCTGTAATGGTAAACCTCGAGGAATCCTTTAAACCCGAGCATAAAAGATTTGACATGTTTCTTTTCCACCGCACGGTCCTCAATGAAAAGAAAACGTTGAAGCATGACATCCTTCATAGGTTTCCAATCTCTAAGGATAACCTCGGAATCAATTTTCCCCCGATGGACCCAGACTATGTAATCATAAGCATAGTAACGGGCCACTTCGCCCATAAGGCTGCTCTTGACAAAGGTGACTTTCCTCGAAAGACCCTTCATTCCCAGATAGGACCAGGGTTCAAATCCCCAGTAGGACCAGAAATCCATAGCTTCAATCAACATAGAATAGTCCGCCAAAAAAACACCCCTCAATAGCGCACATTATACAACATACAATAGCAAAATGCAGTTGTCACTCTATTCAGATGCTCCTTTCCCGGTACCCTACCATAATACAGGATAGGTATTTCAAGAGGAATAGACTCCCGAAAAATTCTTCCAGAAAGAACACCGATCCTTGAGAAGGTGACATTACAAGGTCCTCCTTTTTCCATTAAAGTCCTTGCATTTCCACGGTCTGAAAGATATAATACCCGCAGTTCAGGGGCGACTAGCTCAGTGGAAGAGCGCTTCCTTCACACGGAAGAGGTCACAGGTTCGAACCCCGTGTCGCCCACCAGAAAAAACAAAGCAGGATCCCGAGGGATCCTGCTTTTTATTTCTATGATGGTGACGGCCTAAATTTCCCTGATAATGGTCTCTTCCCTTTGAGGCCCTACTCCGATAAGACCGATACTCACCCGTGTAGCTTCCTCAATGAACTCTATGTAATTCCGGGCCGCTTCCGGAAGGTCTTCAAATTTTCTGCAAGCCCCCAGGTCTTCTGTCCAGCCTTTCATGGTCTTGAAAAGGGGCGTCACCTTCTCGAGCAGGTTAACATTAGTGGGGAAAGATCCAAGGACTTCATCATTCAGCATATAACCGGTACATACTTTTATTTCCTCAAGCCCTGTTAGCACATCGAGCTTGGTAAGAGCGATATTGTCCATGCCGTTTAGCCTGACAGCATAGCTCAATGCCACAAGGTCCAGCCATCCACATCGCCTGGGCCTTCCAGTGGTGGCCCCGTATTCCCCACCCTTTTCCCTGAGGTATTCGCCAATTTCCCCTTCATCCTCGGTAGGGAAAGGCCCGGAACCAACCCTTGTGCTATATGCTTTAACCACCCCGGTTACACTGTCTATAATGGTTGGGGCAACTCCCATGCCTATACAGGCCCCCGCTGAAACGGGGTTCGAGCTGGTTACAAAGGGGTAAGTCCCATGATCCACATCGAGAAGGGTACCCTGGGCACCTTCAAAAAGCACGTTCTTACCTGAATTCAGTGCTTCGTTAAGGATCAGTGAGGCGTCAGCAATATATGGCTCCAGTATCTTGCCCCATTCAAGAGCTTTTTTATAGACTTCATCAAAAGCCATTGGTTCAATGTTGAATATCCTTGTAAGCTGCAGATTCTTCAGGTCCAGGTTAGATGAAAGTTTTTCCCTCAACAGGTCCGGATCAAGAAGGTCTTCCATGCGTATGCCCATCCTGTTGTATTTATCCACATAACATGGCCCGATACCCCGCCCGGTGGTACCGATCTTTTTCCCTCTCCCCCTGAAATTCTCATGGGCCTGGTCAAGAAGTTTATGATAAGGCATTACAACATGAGCTGCTCCACTCACGACCAGCCTTGCCCTGTCCTTTCCCTGGTCCTGGAGCATTCTGAGCTCGTAGATCAGCTGTTCAGGGTCTATGACCACACCATTCCCTATTATGCAGACTTTGCAGGGATAGAGCATCCCGGAGGGAAGAAGATGAAAAACATATTTCGAGCCTTCCACAATGACCGTATGGCCGGCGTTGGCTCCACCCTGGTATCTGGCGAAAATATCCACGTTCTTACCCAGGAAATCCACAACCCGTCCTTTTCCTTCGTCGCCCCACTGGGCCCCGATAATCACCTGAGCTCTTCCTTTCAAAAGAGGAACCTCCTTATTCAGCCCTGAGGGCTTTAAACAACTCTGGAACGGTGACAAATTCTACTTCATTATCGTCATTTATGCAAAGTTTTTTCAAAAAAGAGATAGTAGCAGGCTTCAAATGACAGATCGCAATGACCCAGCCTTTTCTTTCGGCTATCTCTTTCGCCCGGATGAACATTTTCTCAATTGCATCCTCACTGTCTTCATTATCAAGAAAAATCCCGTTGTAAAGGGCCGGAACTCCCTTTTCCAGGGCGGTTTTATAGGCCACGGAGGTCCGTGAGGTCCTGCTGTCAATAAAGGGGGTACCGGATAGGGCAAGTTCATCCATAACGGCTTCCATTACAGCCCTATCGGAGGTTGCCTTGGATCCACGGTGATTGTTTATCCCCGCAGCGTGGGGGAAAATCTTTACTACTTCCCTTATCCTCTGGCGGATATCTCCATAGGTCATCCCTTCTCCTACCAGATAGGGCCCCCCGACATCATCGACAAATGCCTGCATGGGCATATGTATGAGAAAGGGGATATTATTTTCCCGGGCGATCTCCACCGTCTCCATACTACGGGAAAGACCGGGCAGCACAGACCATGTGATAGGGATGGAGATCCCGGTAACTTCCCTGGCAAGGGAAAGAGAATATCCGAAATCATCCATGACGAGCGCAACAAAGGGAATGTCCCCGGGGTAAGAAACATCTATTTCCGTGGAGATAACGTCCGATGAAGCTTCCGGCCCTTCCACGATCAGGGGATAATCACCTGAGGACAATATCTTTATATCCTCCACGAAAAAAGCATCAGGCGAATGGGTCAGGAGAACAGCGTCCCCACTCCCTACCAGGGGCATTCCGTTCCCCCTATGGCCTGTTTCACTGTCATCAGGCCGGTCTGCATTGAAATACACATACATATTAAGGGATACTCCAAGGATCAACAGGAGTATTAAAAGCGTCCAGAGGACCATTCTGTTAGTCATGAAGTCATTTTCTCCTCAGGATCCTGAAAAGCCTATGGGAGGAGTTTTTTCACCTCTTCAATGGCTTTGAGGAGTTGTTTATCCTTGTTATGTTCCTTTGTTATCTCGCCTTCTTCCTTTACATCCGGCTCAAGGCCTACATGGTCTATTAAAGTGCCTGAGGGAGTATGGTATCTTGCGATCGTCACGTACACCCCTGAACCATCGGGAAGACTGAAAAGGGTCTGAACGGACCCCTTGCCGAAACTTTTTTCTCCCACCAGAAGGGCTCGCTTCCTGTCCTTCAATGCACCTGCGACTATTTCAGAGGCGCTGGCACTGCCCTCGTTGATCAGTACCACCATGGGTAATCCGGTAAGCTGCCCGGGCTCTGCGTAAAGCTCATCGTTTGCGCGGGAAACCCTGCCTTTCATTCCGACCACCAATCCTCCATCAAGGAAATGACTGGCTATATCCACGGCTGAATTCAATAAACCCCCGCCATTGTTCCTCAGGTCAAGTATCAAAGCCTGGGCCTTGTCCTCTGTCAGCTCACTGACTGCCGATCCCACGTCCTGGGCTGTCTGTTGTTTGAACTGGGATATCCTGACGTAACCGATATGTTCCGGAAGCATTTCATATCTTACAGATTCAAGGATAATGTTTTCTCTCACTATATCGAATCTGAGAAGTTCATCTTCTCCCTCTCTCCTCATCCAGACGGTAACACTTGTGCCAGGGCGGCCTCTGAGTTTCTTGACCACATCGTGCATGTCCCACCCTATCACCATTTCTTCTTCTATCTTTACTATCTGGTCCTGGGGCTTGATACCTGCCCTGTCAGCAGGGGTATCCTCGATGGGACTTATCACAACTATCATTCCGTCACGTTGACCGATGTAGATACCCAGGCCACCATACTCACCTCTCATGTCTATCTCTTCATCCCTGAGACTTTCAGGATCGACAAAACGGGTATAGGGATCTCCCCAGGCGGTTACCATACCCTTTAATGCTCCATACACCAGATCCTCCTCTGAAATATCCTTGCTCTCGGAATCTACATGATAGGTCTCAATGATGGCTTTAGCCTGTTTCATCAACCAGAGGGATTTCGGCTCAAAGGGAGCGATCCTGGAAAAATCGGTGAAATCACCGGTATTATCAGCGAAAACAGCCCCAGCCAATATCAACAGTGTACAGACAAAGATCAAACGAAAGAGATTCTTTTTTGATAGACCTTTCAAAATACTGTCCTCCAATTACTTCAAGTGCCTGTTATTACAGGTATTTCATAGGATCCCGTGCCTCACCATCGACACGGACCTCGAAATGAAGGTGTGCCCCTGTGGCGACACCGGTACTTCCAACTTTTCCAATGGTCTGACCGCTCTTGACACTTTCCCCTTCCTCGACCATGGAAGCGTCTAGATGAGCATAGACAGTGGTAAGCTGGGCTCCGTGATCAAGAATGATTATCTGGCCATAACCTCTGAGCCACCCGGCATAAAGGACCTCTCCTGATTCAGCGGCCTTCACCGGATCTCCTCTTCTTGCATCGATATCTATTCCAGTATGCATTATTTTTGTCTTGAATACAGGGTGAACCCTGGTCCCGAAACGGCTGGTCACCCTGCCCCTTACAGGCCAGGCAAGTTTTGATCCCGGCTTGAAGTAGTCCACCGAGGGACGTGAGACCGATGACGAAGCTTTTCGTTCCTCCTCCATCTGTCTCTTTTTCTTAAGAAGAAAAGATATCTTGCTCTGTATCTCTTTCTGAGATCGCTCAAGTTCTTTTGCTGCCTGAAGATGCATTTCCTTCTTTTTTCTGAGCTGTGACAGGAGAAGGCTTCTTTTCTTTGTCTCACCCTGGTACAGGTCTTTCTGTTGAAGGAGTTCCTCTGACTGTTCCTGTAAGAGCCTGTTCTGTTCCTCCATCTCCATACAGGAATCCTCCAGGGAACGTTTTTTCTTCTCCATTTCCTCGATCATTTCCTGATCCTGCCTGGCTATCTTTTTCAGCAGAAAGGAAGTTGTCAGGGTCTCGTGGGCTGATGGAGCGAAAACAAGAAGGTTGAGTTCGGCTGTTCCACCATATTTGTAAATACTGACGAGCCTGCCCCGAAGCATCTCCCTCATTGAAGCAAGCTCTATAGTAGAGGCCTGGATCTGATCCTGGAGGTCTTTAATGGTCTCCTGGGCTTTTTCCTGTTTCAGCTCCAGTAATCTTATCTTCTGCTGGGCCAGTTTTCTTTTCTGATCGTAGACGGAAAGCTGTTCCAGGACCCCCTCCTCTTTCTCTTTCATTTCCCTGACGGCCTTTTTATGTATCTCCACCTGTTTCTGAAGCCTTTCCATGTTCTTTTCTTCCCTGGATATCTTCTTCTCAAGCTCCCCTGAGGCACTCTCCGCAGGGATGCCTGAAAAGCACATGAAAATGATGACCGTCAATGCCAGGAGCACAAAGGAACCAGGGAAAAACTGTTTTTCATGCATCTTTATCCCCCCTCGAAGAGGTCTCCGCTATTCAGGACAGGACGCCTCCGCAATATACCTGTGCACCGCGAACCAGCTGCAAAGCCAGCCAAGGGTCATTCCGGTCCCGATAAGAATGAGATAGAATCTCATCAATAAAAGCCTGTCTGCAATGAGGATCAGGAAAGAAAGGGTGGTTTCAAGCATCACTGATACGTACTGGTAAGCACCGGCAAGAAGTATAACAGAAATCAGGGCCCCGAAGGTGCTAAGAAGCATTCCCTGGAGAACAAAGGGAAGAGCGATGGAAGTATTGGTAGCACCGACCAGTAGCATGACCTCTATTTCACCACGCTTGGAATAAATGGCGATCTTGACCGTATTATAGAGAACAAGGGCTGTGATAGTTATAGCAAGGATGAGCACAGCGATGGAAACCCTGTTCATGACGAGGGATGCCTGTGCAAGTTTTTCCGCCAGTTGTCCTGCATAAACCACTTCCTCCACTGACGGGAAAGACATGAGGTCCCTTACAAGGGGTGTCACAAAATCAGCTTTCATGACCTGTATCTGCACATTCCAGGGAAGAGGGTTCTCGCCCAGAAGGGTAACGGCCTTGGCCTGGTTGCCAAGTTTTGCCCTCAGCAACTCAAGGCCTTTCTCTGGAGATATCACCTTGAGGTCAGTAATGAATCCCACATCCTGCATAGCCTCAACAAGACTGGAGGCATCCTCTCCGGCCTTCATGAAAACGTTTATTACAAGATCATCCTCCACATCAGCCACCAGGCTTTTCAGGTTAAGGGAGAAAAGACCAGAGGAACCGAGCAGAAAAAAGAGGGCCACGGCAGTGATCAGAGTAAGTATGGATAACCCCCAATGCCTGAATATCAGACGGAAAGTGTCTCTAAGGGCATATCTAAAGCTCGCCATCTACGAAATACCTTCCCCTTTCTTCATCTCTTTTGATCCTTCCCTGGTGCAACTCCACTACTCTCTGCCTGTATGCATCTACCAGATACTGGTCATGGGTCGCCACGATCACCGTAGTGCCTGCAGCATTGATAGAAAGAAGAAGCTGCATGATCTCTTCAGATGTATGAAGGTCAAGGTTACCTGTAGGCTCATCGGCAAGGAAAATGGACGGTGAGTTCACCATGGCCCTTGCGATGGCCACTCTCTGCTGCTCTCCTCCCGAAAGCTGCTGGGGGTAGTGATCCCGGAGTCTCCATAACCCTACCTGGTCTATAACTGTACTTGCCCTGTCTTTCACAACTCTCGAGGGAGCCCCTATGGTCTCCAGCACAAAAGCAACGTTCTCCAGAACAGAAAGATGGGGCAATAATTTATAATCCTGAAAAACAACACCCAGCTCCCTGCGGTAATAGGGCAGCTGGGAAGCCCTCAAAGATCTCAGATTCCTTCTTGCCACAACGATCTGGCCCCTGGAAGGTATAACTTCCCGGGTAATTATCCTCAACAGGGTGGTTTTACCTGAACCTGTAGCCCCGACAAGATACACGAATTCGCCCCGATCGAGGTTAAGATAGATATCCTCCAGGGCAACGATATCAGGTTCGAAGATCTTGGTCACACCTGCCATCCTGATGTCCATTTTCTACCTCCTGCGCATTGTCCAGGCCTGAACTGCCGAACTGACCACCTGATTTCCTGTCAGACCGTAATATTCCCTCAGTTCTTCGGTCCTCCCGCTTTGACCGAATCGGTCCTCCACCGAGACAAATTTTACAGGAACCGGGTAATTCCTTGTAATAAGGGCAGCTACAGCTTCTCCAAGACCTCCTCTGGAAACATGTTCCTCCGCTACAACGCAGCATCCGGTCCTTCTTACCGAGGCGAGTATGACCTGGGAAGGCAGGGGCTGGACGGAATAACAATCGATCACCTCTGCGCTGAGATCCTGCTGTGAAAGTATCTCTGCCGCCTTCAGTGCCTCATGGACCATGATACCACAGGCACATATGGTCACTCCCGTCCCTTCCACCAGCATCCTCCCACCTCCAGGAGAAAAATCTGCATCCGATCCGGAATATACCAGAGGCAGGGGCATTCTCCCAAGCCTTATATAGACTGGATCATCATTTCCTATGGAGGCCTCTATGAGGTGTCTGGCAGACCAGTAGTCTGCAGGGGCCAAGACCTTGAAATTAGGGAGAGCCCTCATCAGTGCCAGGTCTTCCAGCATCTGGGTGACAGCCCCCTCTTCCCCGCAGGAGACACCTGCATGGGTAGCGATAAAAGTAACAGGCAGACCGGGAATAGCAATGGAGTTCCTTATCTGGTCGTAACTTCTGCTGACCAGGAAAGATGCCTGGGAAACTGCAACAACCCTTTTACCTGAAAGGGCAAGGCCAGAGGACAACAGTGCCTGCTGTTGTTCAGCGATCCCGGTATTGCAATACCTGTCAGGGAAATTATCTGCAAAGGAAGAAGCACCCGTCAATGACCCTGAATCGGCATCCACTACCCACAGATCGGGATAAACTTCACCCATTCGTGGGATAACGTCGACAAAAGCCTCTCTCGTACTCTTTTCCGGATTGATCATCAGATAGTACCTCCAGTAGATAACTGGTCCTGAGAAAGCTCCTTGAGGGCCTTGTCCATTTCTTCCCTGGAAAGGACCATCCTGTTGGCACCCTCTGCGGCCTCTTCAATAAATGAGACCCCCTTGCCCGGTACTGTTCGGGCAATTATGGCCGAAGGACTGCCTTTCTGATCCCTGGCGGAGGAGAAAGCTTTTTCAAGGCTGGAGAAATCATGCCCCTCAGCCCTGAGGACCTCCCAACCGAAAGACCGGAATTTGTCTGAAAGGGGTTCAAGTGACAGTATCCGGTCAGTGCTCCCTTCTGACTGCAGACCGTTCAGGTCAACGATAAGGATCACCTTATCCAGGCCATGGTGGGATGCAAAGAGCACCGACTCCCAGAAAGAACCTGACTGTAGCTCTCCGTCTCCAGTCAGGCAATATATGTAAGGTGAGGGGGTGCTGTGCCTCAAGGCAAGAGCCATGCCACTTGCGATACCCGGGCCCATTCCCAGAGAACCTGTGGTCGCATCTACCCCGGGAGTGATCTTGTATTGAGGATGACCCTGCAGCATGGTACCCAACCTGCTATAGTTCCACAACTCTTCCCTGGAGAAGAATCCCCTGTGAGCGAGAGCTCCATAAAGGGCCGGACAGCCATGACCCTTGCTGAGTATGAACCTGTCCCGTTCAGGAGAGTTTGGGGCCTCCGGGAAGATCTTCATCTCTTTCCAGTAAAGGATTGTAAGGATATCCACAATAGAAAGAGAGGAAGCCAGGTTGCCGCACCTGGCTACTCCTGCCATGCGGATAACATCCTGTCTGACTGTATTTGAAACAGTTTTTAATCTCTTCAGAACCGCCTTGTCCATGGCCTAACCTCCAATAGTCCTTTCCCAGGATGAAAGGAAAACCTCTCTGATACGCTTTCTCTCCTCCCCGAGTATTTCCATGATACCTGGGATCTCTTCGGGGATCATTAGGGGACCATTGCCCTCCCAGCAGGGTAATCCATGATCTCCTGCAAAATATCGTACCTTGGGATCATAGGGAACTGCAACACAGGGTACCTGGAACAGTGTTGAGAGCACCGTAAAATGAAGTCTCATGCCCACTGCTCCCCTGGCTCCTTTCCATAGTTCGAGGGCATCTGAAAAAGAATAAAGCCTTTTTACAGGAATACCCTGAAGAGAAGGGTATCCGGAAATAATTTCCCTGAGGAAAGCCTCGTCATCCCCACAGAGAGCCACGAAACGGCATGGATATTTCCATACTTTTCCTGATTCCTCGACTTTTCTCAGGAGGGTGTGGGGAAGATCTCCCTTCCATGGTCTCACATTGACAAGTATATAGCCGTCCTCCTCGGGTGGAGATACAGCTGGCTGCCCTGTACCGAGATAGATGACAGGATCTGGAGTTTGGTACATATCATATCCCCAGCCGGTCAATAATTTCTTGCTTCCTTCATCCCTTACCGCCCTGACCATGCATTTGCCAATGGCATTCCTGGCAAAGAACTCTCCCAGCCCTGTCCTGAAAGGGCCCACTGACTGACCGAACATCCATGGCCTTGCACCTGCCAGGCAGGCCAGCCTTATGACTCCCCAGTAATACATACAGGACCTTACACTTGTGGAATCCTGGAAAAGACCCCCGCCACCAAGGAGAAGGGTCCTGGAAGCCCTGAGGGCCCTTAGAACATCCTCAAACACCCATCTATTGACCGAAGACGCCCCGAACTCCCTGGAAGTGCTTTCGGGATCATTTGAAAGGATCACTATGCGGTCTTTACTTATCCCCACTTCTTCGAGTAATTTCATGATCGCTGTGGCCAGAAATTCGTCACCCATGTTGCCGAAACCGTAATATCCGCACAAGGCGACCTGGAAGTTCCTGCTCAATCCATAAGCACTCCTTTATAACGTCCCCATAAAGGGATAAGGACCTTTGAAAATACCAGCACCACCAGGAGCCCCATAAGCACCCCGCTCCACAAACCGTTGAACTCTCTCCATAAAGTGAAATAGAGCCTGGTGTGGAAGTGACAGAAACTGTTCACCATAGTGGAGAAAGCCAGGGTACCACCTATCCTGAAAACTTCGCGGTAGTGAGGCCAGATGTCCTTTTTCCGGAAAAGATACCAGAGCATTATGGAAGGGTATCCTATGAAAAGCTCCTTGTTCCTCGGACGAGCTACCAGTAACCTCTCGAGAAGGTCCCTCAAGTCCACTTCCCAACCGGGAACAAGCTGGACATTGCCACTCCTTAACAGGGTGATCCCTGCACCTGTCATCAGGACAAGAAGGAGTACCAATTCCCCCCATAAAGGAGGCCGGGAAAAAATGCCGGAAAGACTTTCATCATGGATCCTCCTTTTCAGATCATGGAAAAGGACAAGAAGGGCCGGTAATAACAGAGTGGCTTTAACTCCCGAAAAAGTCTTCAACCTCAGCATGTAAAAAGGGTCTCCGAAGAAAGCCGCTATACTCAGACCACCGGCAAGGGCAATGATGAAACCTCTCAACAGTCCCGACCAGGGCCTTTCCGTACCTTCAAGAGCAGAAAGAGATGCCTCCGTAGCTGTAAAGACGGCAACAAGCAGGCCAAGTAACCTTCCAGCCATGCTGATCTTCCATGCTGACAACCCTGCAATAAGGGTAAGCAGAACAAGGACAAGCACCTTTTTCCTGGCATCAGACCCTGCAATACCAGGAAAGACCCGATGGAGATAAAGGTAAAGGACCACCATGAGCATCAGGGAGGGCGCGAATACCGAAAAGATATTTTTCCTCCAGTGTTCCGGTACCTGTGGCCATTCCAGGGTTATCCCCCTGGAGAGGAGAGTAGATGCAAGCGCGGCGACTTCAACAGATGTCTCTTCCAGGACCGAATCTGAACTTTCAATGTGGGACGGTCTCCATAGGAGAAGCCTGACAGACCTCTCCTTTGCTGCTCTCAGCATCCTTTCGGAAAGGACCTGTCTGCTGATCTTCCTTGCAAGCATCTCCTCAGGAGTGACGCTGTGCATTGAAAGAAGCCCGGGATATGAAGCCCAGTTAAGGTTGGGGGCACCGAGCTGCCTTGAAAATTCCACCTGCACAACAGCAAGATCCCTTTTTTTCGCCAACTCGGCAAGGCCCCTGACTTCAGGGTATCCTGCAACCACATCTCCGGCCGGAGCGATACATCTGATGGCACCATGATCTGAAAGGACTTCTTCAAGAGGGAGGATCACACTTTCAGCTTTAAGCCCTGGAGAAGGTGAAGGCCGATAGATCACATTCAGAGGGGATCTCTCCCCATAACCGAGGCCTTCAAGATCCGGAAGGACCCCAACATACATCAGGTCCGCAAAAGCTTCCCTGAGGACAACGAATTTTCCATCTTTTCCTCTGACTTCCCTGGTATCCGGGAATCTCAGCTTCAGGTATTTTTCAGCCTTGGGGCCATATTCCCACCCATCAGGGATATAGAGGGCTGCCCTGGGATGTTCATCAAGGGGCAGAAGGGGTTGAAGCAGTGGAAAAGATCCAGCCCGGCCTAACCTTGCAGGTAGAAATCCCTGGGAGAGTTCTTCACCTGTAAGTTCCTTCACCATGATCCCGGATATTCCGGCCTTTATCATTTTATCCATGGTATCAGCCATATTCGAGGATGACGAATCTGCCATCCAGGTCAGGTCGCGGTAGTCCATTACGATCGCACTGGTCCTGTTATGGCCCTCGGTGTTCCATCTTGGTACAAGTCCTGCTGCTGAGAGAAAGAACACTATTGCAATGCAGCACCAGAAAATTCTGGAATCCTTGAAATTCAATTTTATGACCCCCATTGAGTTGAAAGGCTGATACCCATCTTTTCCATCATTGAACTGACAAGGTGCAGTGGTAGACCCACCACATTGTAATAACAGCCAGTTATAGCCTTCACGAGTAAAGAACCTTTCCCCTGGATGGCATAGGCTCCGGCTTTATCCATTCCTTCCCCCGTCGCCAGGTAGGCTTCTATCGCTGCCCTGTCGAGAGACCTGAAGGTTACTTCCGTTATCTCCCTCGAAAGGACAATACCCTGATCCCGGCAAAGGGCAACCCCCGTAATGACCTTATGGGTCCGGTCGTTAAGGAGAGATATCATCCTCCTTGCATCCTCAGGGTCCCTCGGCTTTCCCAGGACCGCTGTATCTACACATACCACTGTATCGGCAGCAAGTATCAACTGGTTTGGAAAAGCATGATGAACATCAAGGGCCTTTTCCCTTGAGATCCTCTTGACAGCCTCCGAAATGTCCTCATCCGGGAAGATAGTCTCATCAACAGACGGAATGGCCACCTGGAACTTCCATCCCAGGGAAGCCAGGAGTTCTTTTCTCCTTGGGCTTCCAGAAGCAAGAATAAGCCTGAGATCCCCCTTGAGAATATTCACCGAAGTACCCATAACCCCAGGAGACCTCCGATCACTGTACCAAGGTTGCAATGAAGATGGAAGGAAAGACCCATATCCATAAATGCCAGATCCACCCGCTTCAGATCAAACCCCAGGGAAAGAAAATCCTCAAAAAACCTCGAAAGGGGTTCGAACTGCTGAAGGTAATATCCGGACAGAGTTCCTATCACCAGGCATAGTATGAGAAAGAGCCATTTTCTGCTTCCTGACATCAATTAATACCTCCACTGAAATGAATGACCAGCAAAAGGGACCCCACGGTGAGGCAGTAGAATGCAAAGCCTCTCCATTTTCCCCTTGTAACGACGGTTCTCAAGATGATCAGGGCTGCATAACCTGAGAAAAAAGCGGCAACAGTGCCCAGAAACCAGCCTTCGGGAAGATCCTGGAGACCCGTGCCACCTCGGACAATAGAAAAGGCCTCAAGAATATTTGCTCCCAATATTGCGGGTATGGATAGAAGGAAAGAGAAACTGAAGGCTTTTTCAGGTGATAATCCCATTCTTATGGCAGTCACGATGGTGATACCGGATCTTGAAAGTCCCGGGATGACAGCAAATCCCTGGGCTATTCCGATGACCACGGCTTTACGCAAAGAAAGCATTTCTGTCCCGGGAGTCAGTATCGAGGCATAGAACAGGATAGCGGATGTCAGCAATAAAGCTGAAGCCACGGCCAGGGAAGAAAAGATCCATATCTCCACCCAGGGTTTCAGGAACAGGGCGATGATAACGGTAAAAATATTGCCTGTTATCACGGCCCAGCCAAGTATCCACTCAGGTTTTCCCCTGGAAGACCCGGAAATAAACCCATGGATCCATCCTTTTATTGCCCCCAGGACCTCTTCCCTGAAATAGATCAGGGTCGCAAGCATTGTAGCCGAATGTAGAATAATGTCAAAAGTCAATGTCTCTCCGCCCATATCCATAATCTGCTGGGAAAGGGCCAGGTGGCCTGAACTGCTTACCGGCAGAAATTCGGTGAGACCTTGCAGAATTCCAAGGAAAAGGGATCTGAACATTTTATGAGCATCTCCAGTCGTAAAGTCCGGTCAAAGGATCATTGATCATCAGGACCTGTAGTTCCATGATCTGCATAACACTATTTCAGTTCAGGGGACCGGATGACCGATCATTTTTCGATCCAGTTGATGAGGATTATTATAATAGGCCTGCTTCTGCCGTATTTCCGCAGAACCTCACCCATTCTGCCCATGAGCCGCATCTTCAGGCTATCTTCCCTGATACCGCCCTTTCTCTTCTTTTCTTCGTTGACAAGCCTTTGAACTGCATCTGCAAGTTCTTCCCTGAGGGTATGAGCATCTTCCATGTGGATAAAACCCCTGCTCTCGAACACCGGTGGGGACACAAGCCTTCCCGAGCCATCGATCACCAGGGAAACCACCATCGCCCCATCTTCCGAAAGGGATCTTCTCTCCCTCATGGCGCTTCCTTCGAGCTCTCCAAGGACCATCCCGTCCACAAGGACACCTCCTGAATCGACCTTTGGAAGGACCCTGGCCATTTTACTGGTGATGGAAAGGACCTCTCCCTTTTCCAGGAGGAATATGTTCTTCCCTGGTATCCCCACTTCCTGGGCAAGTTGGGCATGGCGCACAAGGTGCCGGTATTCTCCATGGACAGGTACAAAATATTCCGGTTTGACCATGTTGATGAGGATTTTAAGCTCTTCCCTGGAAGCATGGCCTGAAACGTGTATATCCCTGTCCTTCTCATATATAACTTCGCATCCGCATTTAAAGAGATGGTTGATGGTATTGCTCACCATCTTTTCATTGCCTGGAACGGGAGTAGCAAATACAGCCACCACATCACTTGACCCAAGAGAAATGTTCCGGTGCTGTCCCCTGCTCATGAGGACTAGTCCGGAAAAGGGCTCACCCTGGCTGCCAGTGGTCAGGATAACCAGCTTGTTGGGCGGGAGGCGGTCGATATCCGTAGCCGGTACCACCATTTTTTCGTCAAGCTGCAGGTAACCCAGCCTTGAGGCTATTTCCACGTTACCCACCATGCTTCTCCCAAGAAAGGTGATCTTCCGGTTGAACTTGGAAGCAGTATTTATGATCTGCTGGATCCTGTGTAGATTGCTCGCAAAAGCAGAAAGGACTATCCGTTTAGTCCGGTTGGCCCTGAAAAGGTTTTCCAGGGTTTTGCCGATAATGCTTTCTGAAGGGGTGAATCCCTCTTTCTCCACGTTAGTGGAATCAGACAGCATGAGGATCACGCCTTTCCGGGAAGCCTCGGAAATAGCTGAAAAATCGGTCAGTCTCCCGTCTACGGGGGTGGTATCCAACTTGATATCGCCAGTATGGAGCACCACTCCAAGAGGAGTGTCTATGGCAAGGCCGACTCCATCTGGAATGGAATGACACACAGCAAAGGGTTTGATCTTAAATACACCTATCTCTATCAGTTCCCCAGCATGGATCTCCCTGAGATCTCTCCGGTAGGAAGGCACCGCTTCCTCGAGCTTGTGTTCTATAAGGCCGATGGTGAGGGCTGTCCCATATACAGGGACATCGATCTTGGGCAGGACAAAAGGAAGCGCTCCGATATGATCTTCATGCCCATGAGTTATTACAAATGCCCTGACCCTATCCCTGTTCTTTTCCAGGTAAGAGGTATCAGGGATCACAAAATCAATGCCCAGCATCTCATCTTCCGGGAACATAAGCCCCGCATCCACCACAATGATGTCCCTGTCATATTCGAGGGCGAACATGTTCTTCCCTATTTCGCCCAGCCCTCCAAGGGGGATGAACCTCAGGTTATCCTTACGGGCCCTGCTGTTCTTTCTTCTCCACCTTGATCTATTTCCTGTCTTTTTCTGTTGAAAGGCCACTATATGCATCCCTCTTTTCAGGGTTTTTCTGATCTTTAAGGTATCTGTATCTTTCAGTTTCTATTTTACATTGTTGACACGAGAAGGAAGGTCAAATGTTGCTTCCTTCGTAAAAGTCTGTTAGAATTCGTGACTACTGATATACAAGTCTTTTTCTGAGGAGGTATCCACTTTGTCGGGAAATGTTAACAACAATGACATTATCTTGATGACCGAAAGCGGCTACCAAAAATTAAAAGCAGAACTGGTGGAACTGAGAAGTGAAGGAAGAGCCGAAATCGCCAGGCTGCTTGAAGAAGCAAGGTCCTTCGGTGATCTCTCTGAAAACGCTGAATACGCTTCTGCGAAAGATGCACAGGCCAAACTGGAAACCAGGATCCAATGGCTTGAATTCCAGTTAAGCAAGGCAAAGGTCATTGATCCTTCGAGCGTTGACAGCAGCAGGGTAACTCTCGGAACAACCATCACCCTTCAGGATATCGACACCTCCACTATCTTTGAATATACCATTGTTGGTTCTGAAGAAGCCAACCCCAGGGAAAACAAGATATCCTCATCCAGCCCGGTCGGACAGGCTATTCTTGGCAAACTTGTCAACCAGGAAGTGGATGTCAGGGTCCCAAAAGGCACAAGAAAGCTGAAGATCCTTGATATAAAGGTCATATAAAAACTTCCCAAGACAAAGAGGACGACAGGACGTCGTCCTCTTTGTCTTTTTCTTCAAAAAGCCCTGTCACACTCTACTCTTCAGGATCATACCACTCCGATATGACCCTGTTGCCCACGGCAAGATCAGTATCCGGAAAAGCCTTTATGACCAGCTTCAGAGAAGCCCAGTCATCATCCTCGGCAAGATCGTCCCTGTATGAAAGTACCCACTGCATACAGTCCCTGTCAAGAAATAGCTGGTATATTCTCTCGTCAAAATCTGAAGTTTCCAGGTTATAGGCTCCCCGGAGACCAAAAGTCGTTGAATCCGAGAGGGGAACAAGAAAGGACTGGTATAATTTCTCGATCTCTTCCCGTTCATCCCAGACCATGGCAGAAGACCCGCTGACCCATGTCCTTCTGTAGGAGGAGACGCAAGTGACCCTTCCAAGAGGCCATTTCAATCCAAGATTGGCGTTGGTGATCTCCTGGGATTGTCCTGTATCGTAATCCATAAAGGTATGGTCTATTCTCCACAAGATCTTCTGACCGGAATGTATCGGATAATGACCCTTCAGATCTATACCATAGGAAGTTCGTTCAGCAGTTATACCGGCTTCCTCATAGCGACCCCAGGAGGCGAATAAACGCCACATGGTGTTAACTGAAGCGGGATCTATCCACCAGGGTGATACAAGGGAAATTTCAGGGTCTCTCCAAAGATTTGTCCTGTAGGTCCCCCCCGTCTTCAACTCCCTTTCGAAGACCTCTCTCTCTGACCACCTGAGGTGCCCGGACCATCCATCTCTATTGTATTCCAGACCCCATTCGGGCCTGTAATCGATGTTTTCCCCGTTCAGATCGTATTCATAGGCACTGTCAGCAAAAAAAGACCAGCTGT
>JAFGMB010000124.1 GCA_016927765.1 Synergistales bacterium | reverse complement strand
TGATCATTGGAGAATGAAGGAGCACTTGCCCAGGCTGTTCCGCCCTTTCTGCTTGGCATTGTAGAGGGCCTTGTCCGCCCTTTTCATGAGATCTTCCACGGTATCTTCCATGCAGAACTCAACCACACCGAAACTTGCAGAAACACCGCACTCCAGGCCTTCCACCTTGACCCGGAGCTTCTCTGCCAGCTTCAAGGCACAGGGAATCCTTACAGGAGTAAGTATCATGAACTCGTCCCCTCCCCAACGGGCAAGGATATCCGAGCTCCTTATAGCTGCTCGAACAGCATGGGCGATCTTTTTCAGGACCCTGTCTCCTGCCATGTGCCCCAGGGAGTCATTGATCTCCTTGAAATGATCCAGGTCGAACATGATCAGGGACAATGAGGTCTGGTATCTTTTTGCCTTGTCCAGTTCCGAGATAAGCATTTCCTCAAAATACCTCCTGTTGAAAACCCCGGTGAGCTCATCCACCCTGGATATTAAGAGCAGTTCCTCGTTAAGTCTCCTGCTCTCCTCTTCTGCTTTTCTTCTCTCTGTAATGTCATGGATGATGGAGTAAAGATATCGTCGGGACCCCCTTTCGATGGGGCCGCTATAGACCTCCACGTCCCTTATCTCTCCCGAGGAAAGCCTGTGACGGAAAAAGAAGTGCTTCCTTTTCTCCTGTTTTGCCAGGTTCATTTCCTCAAATATCTGGCCTTCTTCAAGGGTGTTTATTTCCTGGATCTTCATGGAGAGAAGCTTCTCCATGGGATAACCGTAATATTGACAGGCCGCGGGGTTAGCGTCGCTTATCAGCCCTGAATCAGGATCTATAAGCAGCATGGCCGCATGATCATTGTGGAAAAGGGAAAAATAACTTCTTTCACTCTCCATAAGGGCCTTTTCAATTTCCTTCCTTGATGATATATCCCTGACCACACTGAGAGCTGCTTCCTGCCCATCCATGTCAATGAGCCTGCAGTTAAGCTCCACTGCCTTTCTCTCCCCCTGACCGGACAGGAATTCCGTTTCCCAGAATACACTGCCCTTCTCGATAAGTTCTCGAAAACGAAGGAACGCCTCAGTGGGATCCCCGATACCCATGACTTCCAGTGGGGTCTTTTCAAGAAGTTTCTCCCGGGAATAGCCAAGGAGATCACATCCCCGGTCATTCACTTCCACAAATTTAGCCATTTTTTCCTGGTCATCGATAAGGTTTACGAACATGGGATCGCTACTCTCATTAAAAAGCTGGTAATATCTTTTCTTCTGCCTCTCCAGCTCAAGGTCGGCAAGTTTTTCCTCCGTGATGTCCTTTACCATCTCGATCACAGCAATTGGGGAAGGTCCCTCTCCGAACAGAGGATAAGCGGATACCTCCATCCACCTCGAGGTCTTCCCTGAGAAGATGACCTTCCTGGCCATCGTGCCTTCCCTGATGGCTGCCAGGGAAGGACAGCCGTCACAGGGAAATTCTCTGTCCTGGAAGACCTCGTAGCATTTTCTTCCTACAGGTTCTTCCAGGGAGGGGAAGTTGTCCCTTGTGGCCTGGTTCACCTTAATTACAGAAAGATCGGTCCCGAGGACCTTCATCTGATCCCCGATCTGGTCAAGAAGCAGGGATACCAGGGGTTCGTCAGGAATCACAAGAGGAGGGATGTTGTTCCTGTTCACTTTGTATCATCTCCAAGAGTTCCCGGATTTATGAAATTTATCCACCTTCCCGGGGATTATAAAATGGATCGCCCCCCATGACAGGTGCCCACCGGACCAGGTCCCTCCCTTCCAGGGATTTATTATGCCTGGGCCTGGAGAACTAAAAAAGGCGGGATTTCCCGAAATACCGGGAAATCCCGCCTGCAGATCGATCCAGGGTCTTTCAGGTTGAAAGTTCAGCCCCTGACCACCAAGTTCCTTCCCTTTTCCTTAGCCTCGTAGAGAAGATCGTCCACCCTCGTGGTAAGGGTATCCATATTATCTCCCGGGACAAACTCGGTTACACCGACGCTGGCCGTTACACCAAGGTCCAGATCCACCACGAGCTTACGGATCTTTTCTCCCAGGATCAGTGCTTCCTGGAGCTTTACAGGGGTAAGTATCATGAATTCATCCCCTCCCCAACGGGCCAGGAAATCAGAACTCCTGATATTGGCCCTGCAGATACGGCAGATCTCCCTCAGGACCATATCCCCTCTCTTGTGACCGAAACGGTCATTGATCTCCTTGAACCTGTCAAGGTCGAACATTACAAGGGAGAGGCTGTCCTTATATCTTCTTGCCTTGTCTATTTCCCAGCCCAGGATCTCCTCGAAATGTCTCCTGTTGATGACCCCTGTGAGTTTATCGGTGTTAGAAAGGTGGAGAAGCTCCTCATTAAGTTTCTGGATCTTTCTTTCGGCTTCCTTTTCCTCGGTCAGGTCATGAATGATAAGGAAAAGAAGCTCTCTACCGGTCAATTCAATATTACTGACGTATACTTCGACCTGACGTATGGAACCATGGGAAAGCCGGCTTTCCAGGAAGAAATGTTTCTGCTGGTCTGTGCTTGCCTGCTGCATGAGCCGGAACAGTTCCGAAGGATCCGTGGAAACTATCCTGGATATGGGCTCTCCTATCAGTTCGCGGCAGGTGTAGCCATAGAATGCACATGCGGATTCATTGGCATCCTCTATCCTTCCGGTCCTGGGGTCCACCAGGAGCATTACAGCCTCGCTGTTCCTGAAAATACTTGAATACCTGGTCTCATTCTCCTTGAGAGCCCTTTCCACCTGTTTTCTTTCGGAAATATCCCTGGCCACTGTAAGGATGGTAGTTTTCCCTTCCATCTCGAAAAGATGGGAGTGGACCTCCACGGGTATCCTTTTGCCCTGGCTGGAAAGGGCAAGCATTTCCCAGAGAACGTGTTTATCATCCTTCAATTTCCTGAAGAAATGAAGCATTTCTTCACTATCGGCACCTGTGAGGACCTCGGTTGGAGGAAGGGTCAGAAGTTGTTCCCTGGGATAACCAAGAGTTTCAAGGGCCGAGTCATTAGCCTCGATGAAATGAGACTGGCGTGTCTGTGGATCAAGCTGCTGGACCAACACCATGTCTGATTCCTTTTCGAAAAGGATCCTGTACCTCTCTTCGCTGGACTGAAGTTTTTGCTGAAGCTCCTTCATGGAAGATATCTGGGAGACATTTCTTCTGTGGATGATGAAGGCCAGCCCGAATGACAGAAAAGCCGCAAGAACACCGAACAACAGGGAGATCCTGCGCGCCAGGAGATCACTGCCCTTATAGAGCTCGCTGTTGGAT